>DAOVUK010000314.1 GCA_030632625.1 Gammaproteobacteria bacterium | reverse complement strand
CTCAACTGGATAGAGTACTCGGCTACGAACCGAGCGGTTACAGGTTCGACTCCTGTCAAGCGCACCATTATTCAAAAAAAAAGGACTTACAGCAACAGCGTAAGTCCTTTTTTTTGCTTGTCATTAACGTGACAAAATCGTGACACAAATTCCACATTATTCTCTCCTCAACTAATTTTCCTGAAAAACTAAGAAAAATAACCTAAAAAGTAGGGCGCCTTATCGCGCATTATGTACTGCAACTTCCTGGTTATTGCGAAATGCTTGTTCTCCGCTTTGATGAGTGAGGTTTTTTCCAAAAATAGAACATACTCTGCTCATCAGGAATAGAGGTTTGCCTGATGTTGTACAACTGCTGACTTATATCGATCCACTTCGTTATTTTTTAATAATAGTTCGATCAGTTTTTTTGGAAGGTGTTGGAGTTGAACTATTGTGGCCACAATACTGGCCTATGGCTATCATTGCTTCATTGTCTTTGGTCATGGCAGCATGGTTGTTTAGGCATCGTATGTATTAATAATATTAGTCATGTAAAAAATACTTCAGGATTTATAAATGAAATTTGAGACCTTCTTTCCTTTTCTTATCTGGTTTAAATTACTGACTAAAGAATCTGTTAAAGCAGATTTTATAGCCGGTTTAACGGGGGCAGTGATTGTGCTTCCACAAGGTGTTGCTTTTGCAACAATTGCTGGATTGCCGCCAGAATATGGTCTTTATACTGCAATGGTGACGCCTATCATTGCGGCTTTATTCGGCTCATCATTTCATTTGGTTTCAGGCCCAACTACTGCCATTTCTATTGTTGTTTTTTCTGCAGTGAGCCACCATGCCACTCCGGGTACACCAGAATTTGTTTCTATGGCACTGACACTGACCTTTTTGGCAGGCGTTTATCAATTTGCTTTTGGTGTGGCCAGGCTTGGTTCACTGGTAAATTTTGTCTCGCATACTGTGGTTATTGGATTTACAGCAGGAGCTGCTATTTTAATTGCCACCAGCCAGATAAAGCATATTACGGGAATTTTTGTCCCTAAAGGTGAGACTTTTCTTCATACATGGATGGATCTGTATGCCGGAATAGGGGATATTAATCTATACCTGCTTGTTATTGGTATAGCAACGCTAATCAGTGCGCTCATAGCCAAACGCTTTATGCCTAAACTTCCCAATTTTCTGATTGGAATGATCATTGGTAGTGTGCTTGCGTTGTTGTTTAAAAATTATACTGATATTAAATTAGTTGGGGAAATTCCAGCTCACCTGCCACCACTGTCTCACCCGGAATTCTCCTTTGAGACATTAAAACTGCTGGCACCTGAAGCATTTGCTGTGGCCTTATTAGGTTTGATTGAAGCTGTCTCTATTAGTCGTGCTGTTGCCACTAAATCCAGTCAACGAATTGATTCAAACCAGGAATTTATAGGGCAGGGACTATCCAATATGACCGGCAGCTTTTTTTCCAGTTATGCAGGTTCTGGGTCATTTACTCGTTCGGGTATTAATTATGAAGCGGGAGCAAAAACACCTCTATCAGCCATATTAGCCGCAATTTTTTTAATGATTATTGTTTTATTGATCGCTCCTTTAACTGCTTATTTACCGATAGCAGCTATGGGCGGTGTTATTTTACTGGTTGCCTATAATTTGATTGATTTTCATCATATTAAGCATACACTTTCATTCAGTAAATCTGAGTCCAGTATATTGATAACCACTTTTTTTGCTACGCTTTTTCTGGAACTGGAATTTGCTATTTACCTCGGTGTACTACTTTCGCTTCTCTTGTTTCTGGCAAAAACATCAACACCCAGAATACCCACTTTATCTTTTGATGAGGCTGTTGGTGACGCTAATAGAAAATTAGTCAATATTAATAAAAAACCGATTAAGCAATGTCCTCAGTTGAAAATTATACGTATTGATATGTCTATCTATTTCGGCTCCATCAATCATATTCAAAACCGGATCGCTAATATTGTTGAAAATGAAAGAATTTATCATATTTTAATTGTAGCATCGGGAATTAATTTTATTGATCTGGCGGGAGCTTCAGGTCTGGTGGCAGAAAATTCAAGTTTGAAAAAACTTGGAGGTGGTTTATATTTTGTGGATATAAAAGCGCCTGTTTATGAATTTTCGGCCAAATCATGTTTTATTAAGAAAGTCGGAAGTAATCACTTCTTTGATTCAAAACCGGAAGCTATAGCCGCTATATATGAAAAGTTGGATAAAAATATCTGTGTAAAATGTAATGCTCTGATCTTTAAAGAATGCCAATAAATTTATCTGATTTTTTAGTTGGCTTAATGATCATAAAGTTGTAGATTAGTAGCTAAAAACTAAGAATAAAAACACTAAGACTTTTTTCTTTGTGTATTGGGGAACTCAGGGGGGAGAAATTTCTGATGTTACGCAAAATACTATTACCAACAATTATGGTTATTCTGGGCTGGGGATTTTGGATAAGCCCGGACTTTAAAACGATTGCAGCCGGGGTATCTATCTTTCTATTTGGTATGCTGTCTCTTGAGGATGGTTTTAAGGCATTCACCGGCGGTACCCTGGAAAAAATCTTGAAACGAAGTACCAACAAGCTCTGGAAAAGCCTGTCTTTTGGTATTGTCAGTACATCACTCATGCAGTCCAGTTCACTGGTCTCGGTGATCACCATCTCATTTCTGAGTGCCGGGTTGCTGGGTTTATATGAGGGCGTTGGCATTATTTTTGGTGCTAATATAGGCACTACCACTGGGGCATGGCTGGTTGCAGGATTTGGCCTCAAGGTTAAAATTTCAGCCTATGCCATGCCTATGCTTGTCTTTGGCATATTATTGCTCTTTCAAAAATCCAATACGCTTAAGGGCATTGGTTACATCCTGTCCGGGCTTGGCTTTCTGTTCCTTGGTATACACTATATGAAAGAAGGCTTTGAGGCTTTCAAGGATACCATTGATCTGGCACAATTTGCGGTTGCCGGTTATCCGGGGCTATTTTTGTTTTGTGCAATCGGTATTGCAGCAACGGTGGTGATGCAATCCAGTCATGCAACGCTAGTGCTGACCATCACTGCTTTGGCGGCAGGACAGATTGCTTATGAAAATGCTTTGGCTCTGGCCATTGGTGCTAATGTGGGTACGACCATTACCGCCATTATTGGTGCCATGAGTGCCAATGAGCAGGGGAAACGTTTAGCAGGGGCACACTTGATCTTTAATATGGTGACAGGACTTATTGCTATTATTTTTGTCTATCAGATGATGTCGACTGTGGATTGGATCAGTGCAAAAGTTGGTATTGCTGATGATGACTACACCCTGAAACTGGCGGTTTTTCATACCCTGTTTAATCTATTGGGTGTGCTTGTTATGCTGCCTTTTATCCGCAAGCTGGTTCACTTTCTGGATGGTTTGTTTATACCTAAGAAGATCCGGCGATCTCAGCCTCAATTTCTTACCGACTCTGTTATTGATTACCCGGACACGGCCACCGAGGCTGTACGAAATGAAACCTTGCGGGTATGGGATAATGCGATTAATTTGCTATCCGGGGTATTTGGTTTCAAACGGGCTGATGTGCTTTCAGATATCGATCTTTATAAAATTGCTGAAACGCAGAATAAGATCGCCCCTTATGATGTCGATGCTGCCTATACACTCAACATAAAATCTCTATATGGTGAGATTGTGACATTTATCAGCAAGGCGGGATTCTCCTGGGAGATGGAGCAGTCTGGTCAGATTCACTGGCTTCGCAAGGCTAACCAGAATATTGTCGATGCGGTAAAAGATACCAAGCATTTACAGAAGAACCTTAATATTTATGCCATTTCATCCAACCTTCAAATGTATGAAGCATATACTAAAATCAGGGTTGAACTCGCCTTGTTGATTCGTGAACTGGAATTAATTCGACTTGAGGCCCAGGATGAAAGCTCGATATTTTCACTGGATCATCTCAAGCTGCTGATGGATGAGCATATCTCTAATATGAATGAATGGTTGGCAGGCACAATCAAAGAAGAATTAATTACACCTGAGATGGCAACGTCACTGATGAATGATGTATCTTATGCAACCAGTATATTCAAAAACCTGGTACAAATGGGTGAGACACTCTTTGTTAAACGTGGTCGCAATTTAAGCGAAGCAGAGCGTGCGCTGGAGTTGGATGATGATGAATTAGATGAAATTAAAGAGCAGGCAAAGAGTATTTAGATGATAATAATTATACGGGGACTAATGTAATGAACAGTAAAGGACTCTTAAACAAGTTGAGCGATTATTTTGATATGGGCAAGAAAAAACGCAAAAAGAATGCCAAAGAGTTAAAAAATCTACTTCAGGTGCTTAAAAATGAAGAAAAGAAACTCATTGCCAAATGTCTTACTCTGTCCTCAGAAAGCAAGCAAAAAAAGATAAATAGAAAAGTTGCGGTTATACATGCAAAACGTAAAAAAGGTTTAAATGTTCTGAAAAAGCTGATTAATACATGATTTATCCAAAAATCTCTTAAAAAATGAAGCGAAATACCCCGTCATTCATGTCGGGGATCAGCCCCATAAAAATATTTTTAATATCCATTGAATTATGTACGTAAATAGATTATACTTTTTCCATACCGTCGGGCTGACGGG
>DAOVUK010000374.1 GCA_030632625.1 Gammaproteobacteria bacterium | reverse complement strand
TCAGATCCCGAAGATGCATATAAATCAAAATCATCGGCATGACAGGCCATAGTGTTCATTTCATTGACATCATGACTGCCGGAAACAACCTCAATGGCCCGGCCACCAGCACTGACAAAATCTTTAATCAGTTTTCGCAGTTTAGTGCGTGTCAGTTTATAGCGTGCCGGATGGGCAATAACGGCCACACCACCGGCTTCAGTGATCCAGCTGACGGCATCTTCCATAGTCGCCCAGTCGCCTGTTACATGGCCCGGTTTATTATTGACCAGGTAGTGTTTAAAGACACTGCGCACATTTTTAGCATAACCGGCAGCCACTAAAAAGTTGGCAAAATGCATTCTACCCAGCATTTTTCCGCCTGAGAATCGCTGTGCGCCTTCATAGGCACCTTTAATACCGGATTTTTCCAATTTTAAAGCTATTTCTTTAGCGCGTGATTGACGAAAATCCTGCAGACTCTGAATACCTGCTTTCAATGGTGCATAGTCGGGGTCAAAATTTAAACCGACAATATGCACGGTTCTTTTGTTCCAGGTAACGGATAATTCAATACCATTAATAAAGCGAATACCGGCATCAATGGCACTTTGACGGGCTTCATCCAGCCCGTCTGTACCGTCATGATCAGTCAGGGCCAGAACATCAACGCCGGCCTCAGCGGCACGGGCAATCAGTTCGGATGGCGCTAAACGTCCGTCTGAGGCGGTTGAATGGGTATGGAGATCTATCTGCATATTTGCCGGTATAAGCCTGAATAATGTGCGTAATCACAAAACCGTAAATTTTAACCTATTTTCACCGGCAATATTATCTTTTCATTGAATTTTCAGTAAAACGACTTAAAGCTTGCCATATTTAAATCAGGATTTTCTGACATTTTCGGCATCTTATCGGCACAGTTTGCTTTCATGGATTGAATAACAGGCTTATGACAATACTGACTATCATTACATTTACTTTACTGGTGATTGTTTTAGATTATTCGACTAATGAGGAGGGATAAAACGCTTCTGAGTACAGAAAAGCCCAGGAGTTTATTGATCCTGATTCAAAATATCAGGATTTTATCAAACTCAGTTTATTTGTTTTTATTATAGAGCCGGCTTGTTTGGTGCAGTTCATCAATAATCAAAAAAGAAGTTTGTGAATAAAATCAATTGATAACGATCTTAACCACAAATTCTTCTTCAATTTTGTTTACCACTAGTTACAAAAACAATTAGCTTCGACATGTTTAAAAATAGGATAATCAGGATCTTCTGGAGTGACTTCTACCCACCAGTCTGAGCCAGTATTAAAAGAGGGTTGTGCAATTACTTTGCTTTCGGTTTCACTTGCCTGTACAGACATTGTTAATAATGAAAGAGAAAGTACTAATAAGATAAATAGATTTTTCATAAGAAACTCCTTAAGTGTAATTAATAATTAAAAGTAAGCTGAATCACATCGCTTCACTTCATACTTTAGTTGCCCCTAATATTAGCCGCTACTTATATTTATGTCAAGGGTTATTTTGTATTTTATAAGTATTTACCCTTATTTTTTCATAATAACCCTATATTGCCTAATGATATTCACTCATTTTATGGCTTTCTCAGAAAAAATCAGCCTCTCTGCGAGGAAGTTCGGGAATTATTATTGAATTATTTCCAGCATGTCGAGTCATACTTTTTTAGTTGGCTTAAAAAAGTTGTTCTAACAAAATTAAAATGTCAAAATGCCAGACGTTCTTTCACTTAAGGCTTTTGCCAACAACAGGAATTTTATCCCCTTATTGCTATGTTAAAATTTATCTATGATTTTTTACCCATAATTATCTTTTTCGCTACCTATAAATTAACCGATAATGATATTTATGCTGCCACCACAGCGGCAATCATTGCCACACTCATTCACACAGCCATCCAATGGTTCAGGCATAAAAAACTGGAAAACCAGCACATTATTAATCTGGTGGTTATTCTTTTCTTTGGCGGCCTCACTTTACTCTTTCAAGATGACACGTTCATTAAATGGAAAGTCACTGTTATCAACTGGATTTTTGGACTCGCTCTATTAGGCAGTCAGTTCTTTGGTAAGAAAAATATTATCCAGCGACAATTAGATCAAGCAATTCAATTACCGGCAGCTATCTGGTTCAGACTGAACATGATGTGGGTTTCTTTTTTTCTCCTTTGCGGACTGCTCAATTTATATGTGGCATTCTTCTATGGTACGGACCTCACAGAAGAAGCTCGCCAGGCAGTATGGGTTGATTTTAAAATGTATGGCATGCTGGGCTTAACATTTGCTTTTATGATTTTTCAAATATTTTATTTACAGCGTCATATCCTGGTTGAAGAAAGCGTTGAAGAAAGCATTGAAGATAATATTGAAGAAACGCTTAATGACAAGATTAACAACAAGGAAACCATCTAAATGCTCTATGCAATTATTGCCAGTGACATTGAAAACACCTTAAGTAAACGTCTGGATGCACGGCCTGCTCATCTGGCTCGCTTAGAGACGCTGAAAAATGAAGGCCGACTGATTATTGCAGGTCCTCACCCCGCTATTGACAGCAATGATCCAGGTGAGGCAGGATTTACCGGCTCATTAGTCATTGCCGAGTTTGATACCCTGCAGGATGCTCATAACTGGGCGGATAATGACCCTTATATTAGCGCAGGCGTTTATGACAAGGTTGTGGTAAAACCTTTTAAGAAAGTACTACCTTAAACCTAAATAAATATAATAATTATCTATCGCTTACTATAATCCCATGGAGGGAAAACATAAATGAAAGCAACAACTTCAATAATAAAAACAAGCCGAAAAAAATTAATATTTGCAGTGTCTTTTTCTGCCCTGCTGCTGACAGCTTCACCTTTAATGGCAGAAGATAAAATCCTGGCCACTGTCAATGGTCAAAATGTGACTGAAAGTCAATTAGAAATTGCAGCAGCCCAAAGTAAGGTTAATTTTAAAGAAATTACCCCTGCCCAGAAAAAATTATTAACTGAAGCGCTGATTAATCGCCAGTTAGTCTTAGATGAAGCAATAAAAGCGAAGTACGATAAAACCCCTGATATCGCTGCTCGGGTAAAAGCTTTAACCGAAAGCTATATTGCGGCAAATTACCTTGCCACAATTGCCAAAGAGTTTAATATCGACGAGCAAAGTATAAAAGCCTATTACGACAAAAATGTGGTCGGTAATACACCAAAGGAATATAAAGCTCGTCATATTCTGGTGAAGACAGAAGACGAAGCCAAAGCTTTAATTAAAGACCTTGAGGGTGGTGCTGATTTTTCCAAACTGGCCAAAGAAAAATCAACTGATACCGGTTCTGGTGAACGCGGCGGTGATTTAGGCTGGTTTACTGAACAGGATATGGTCGCACCATTTTCCAAAGCGACTGCCGGTTTAAAAAAAGGTGAATTGAGCAAAACACCCGTCAGCTCTCAGTTTGGCTGGCATGTTATTATTCTGGATGATGTACGCACAATGCCAGCAGCTGAATTTAATGCGGTAAAAGAAAACATTAAAAAAGTATTGATAAAGGAAAAGTTGAACCAGTATCTGGATGGTTTGAATTCAAAAGCGAAAATCGTGGTAAAATAAACGCTGTAGAGACAAGGCATACCTTGTCTCTACCATATATTACCACTCAGGGAAAAAATGGGATCTTTACATTTTTACTTACTTTTGTCGGATTACTAGGCGAATTCAACTACCTTAGCGCTTAGCGGCGATTTGAAAAGAATGAGTGGGCGCTCGAAAGTGGTGTTTTAAAGCCGGAAGTCGGTCAGGTGTCGTTCACCTTGCCGGGGACGCTTTGAACACATCCCTGTGCCGCTCTTCCTCGGCGTCCTGCCTCGAACTGAGGCGAAGCCCCTTGCAAGGCAAACAACACCTGACCACCTTCCTACCTGCATCACGTTTCTCACTTTGGGTGGTAAAGCACAAGATAAGAAAAAGCATTCAGACTCAGGCTTTGGCTTTATTCTTATCTTTTG
>DAOVUK010000441.1 GCA_030632625.1 Gammaproteobacteria bacterium | reverse complement strand
GGCTTAATAGTACTCGGGGGGTTAGCAGTTTCAGGAAACAGCTGGTCTGGCACTGCAAGTGCATTAGACCTGGCCAATTCTTGTGCTGGTTGTCATGGTACGGATGGAAGCAGTGTCGGGCCAGCAACACCTTCACTCGCAGGCATGTCAGCAGAATACTTCGTCGAAGCGATGACCAACTATCAGGATCCTGAAGGCCGCTATTCAACCATCATGAGCCGTATCGCCAAAGGCTATACTGAAGAAGAAATTACCCTGATGTCTGGTTATTTTGCTAAGCAGAAAATGATTCCTGCCGATCAAACATTTGATGCCGCACAAGCGAAAGCCGGTGCTAAACTGCATAAGAAATACTGTGAAAAATGTCATGAAGACGGCGGTCGTTCTGCAGAAGATGATGCCGGTGTGCTGGCAGGTCAATGGATGGAATACCTACACTTTTCTATGGAAGATTTCACCAGCGGTAAGCGTGATATGCCTAAGAAAATGAAAAAGAAAGTCCAGAAGCTTGAAAAAAATAAAGGTGCCGCAGGCATGACTCAGTTAATGCATTTTTACGGCAGCCAGAAATAAAGGGGGAAATACAAATGTCAGGAATTTCACGTAGAAATTTTATACAAATTACCGGTGGTGCTGCAGCAGTCAGCACAATGGGCTTCAGTAACATTCTTCTCGCTGGCAAAAGCGCTGGACATGTTGTTATTATTGGTGGCGGTGTCGGTGGTGCAACAGCAGCACACTATATCAAACGTGCTGATCCAGCCGTTCAGGTCACTATTGTTGAACCCAATGCCAACTACTTCACCTGCTTCATGAGTAATGAAGTCATCAGTGGTGAACGCACGCTTGATTCCATTAAATTTGGATACAAGAATTTAGAGTCAATGGGCATTAAAATTGTTCAGGACTATGCAAGCAATATTGATGCTAAGAAAAAGCACGTGGTCACTAAAAACAGCGGCAACATTGCTTATGACCGCTGTATCGTATCTCCAGGCGTTGATTTCAAATGGGAAACCATTGAAGGCTTTGATGCTGAAGTCGCTGCAACCAAGATACCTCACGCCTGGAAAGCCGGTCCTCAGACCGCTTTAATGCACAAGCAGCTGCAGGCAATGAAAGATGGCGGCACAGTCATTATTGCACCACCGCCAAATCCTTTTCGTTGTCCTCCCGGACCTTATGAGCGTGCCAGTCAGATCGCTCATTACCTGAAGAACCACAAGCCGAAGTCCAAGATCTTAATCCTGGACGCCAAAGATAAGTTTTCCAAGCAAGGCCTGTTCATGCAGGGCTGGAAGAAGCACTATGGTTTTGGCACTGACAACAGTCTGATCGAGTGGGTCAAAGGTGCTGAAGGCGGTATTATTGAAGGTGTTGACGCTAAGACTAATACAGTTATTGGCAGTGTTGACGAGTATAAAGGTGATGTGATTAATGTCATCCCTGCTCAAAAAGCAGGAAAAATTGCCTTTAATGCCGGTCTGGTCAATGACAAGGGCTGGTGTCCTGTTAATCAGCAAACCTTCGAGTCTACTAAGCATAAAGATGTTTATGTGATTGGTGATTCCAGTGTTGCTTCACCCATGCCTAAGTCAGGTTACTCGGCCAACTCTCAAGCTAAAGTCTGTGCAGCGGCAGTGGTTGCCAGCCTGCACGGTAAGCCGGCCGCTCACCCGACTCTGGTTAACACCTGCTACAGTCTTATCACTCCGGACGATGGTATTTCAGTTGCAATGGTTTATAACTTTGATGGTAAGAAAATCCAGAAAGTTAAAGGCTCTGGCGGCCTGACTCCAATGGACTCCTCTGAAGCAATGAGAAAACGTGAAGCACGTTATGCTCATTCCTGGTTTAATAACATTACCAGCGATATCTTCGGTGGTTAATGGTTTATTAAATCAGAAAAGAGCAGAGTCCTCAGCCAATGAAAGCTAAGAAGCTCTAAGTAAAAAATGCCAAATCTTACTCACTTAAGTTTTGGCATTTTTTTTATCTCTTAACTTGTATTGGTCGATGTCAAAATTATAATGACTTTTTTATTGACTCACGATGATATTAGGAGATAATGAATAAAATAAAAAAACATTAAATCTTGCCTTAAGGTTTGATTTTTTGATTCTATTAAATTGCCCGGCAAATGGATGAGACGCAACTCTGCAATAGAATCTGTAAAAATAATAATATTAAACTTCTTTTCTTATAATAAAGAGAAAGACAGTTAACAAAAATAATCAAATAAAGTATATCCGTGGTTTTTATTGGGACTCAATAATTTCTTATTTTTTTGTAAGAGTGATGCGCCTGGCTTTTATATAAAACATCGCAGCCAAAATGCTATAGCACTCTATTATTCCCGATCCAAGATAAACTATTCACTTCACTAGGAGTTCCAATGACTATATGCAGTTTAGTTGTGCAAGCCAGGCCTGAGTATTTAGACACTGTCAATGAAAGCCTTAACGCCATGCAGGGTGTTGAGGTTCACGCACACAATGAATACGGAAAAATGGTGATCAGCATTGACCATCCAAGTCGGGAATATTGCAGTAAAGCCATGACTGATATGACACACATTGATGGTGTCATGAGTACCTCACTGGTTTATGAATACCAGGAAGATCTTGAGCCCAGCCTTGAGCACAACACAAAAGGAGCCATTCAATGAAATTATCCAGACGTGATTTTATTAAATCGCAGGCAATAGCAGCTGCAGCAAGCTCTGCAGGTCTTAGTTTATCAGCAACACAGCTTGCTAATGCAAAAAGTAATGATGACGATGATGAAGATATCCGCTGGGACAAGATCCCCTGTCGCTTTTGTGGAACAGGCTGCAGTGTGTTAGCCGGTACCCGAGGAGACCGTATCGTTGCCACTCAGGGTGACCCTGATTCAGACGTTAATAAAGGCTTGAACTGTATTAAAGGTTATTTTTTATCCAAGATAATGTATGGAGAGGATCGTCTGACCACACCTTTACTACGTAAGACTGATGGTAAATACGATAAAAATGGTGAGTTTGAACAAGTCTCATGGGACGAAGCCTTTGATATCATGGCTGAAAAATGGAAAGCAGCCTTAAAAGAAAAAGGCCCCTCAGGTGTCGGCATGTTTGGTTCCGGCCAATGGACCATCTGGGATGGTTATGCCGCGTCCAAATTCATAAAAGCAGGTTTGCGCTCAAATAATCTTGATCCCAATGCCCGTCATTGTATGGCTTCTGCAGTTGGCGGCTTTATGCG
>DAOVUK010000256.1 GCA_030632625.1 Gammaproteobacteria bacterium | reverse complement strand
CCTGGCAATGACAGTTATTGATAAACAGTGTAAAGGAGAGTTTGTACCCCGGTCGATTGAAGAAGCACGGGCTGCTAATCATCCATAATGGATAAATAAGCCATAATGGCCTGCAGTTATTCAGGCTCCATTTCTGAAAATAATTCTTCGGCATATTCATGCCAGCGGACACCATTGGCAAAATCGTTAATTTGTCTCGTCATATATTCGGTATATTGTCCGGCAAGAGGCGGCGTGTCTGAATCTTCTTTGCCCCAGCCATGCTTACCATGACAGAGCTGGCAATCGTCGATATAAAGCTCTTCACCCAGTTCAAGATCCCCTTCTACTTTGGGAATGTTAAATACTTTTTTGGCAATTAATAGTTTTTCATAAGCCGTCGCATTATCATCAAACTCAGGGATTTTAGTGAGTAATTTAATCTGAGCCAGATAAGCGGAAAAAGAAGGCACATCTTCCACCGGTAATTCACGTTCATTAGTATACGGGCGCATGGGCATATTTTTACGTTTTTCATCTTTAAATAACTGGATTTGCTGCTCAATATAAGCAGCAGGCAAACCGGCTAAGCGGGGGTACTCACCCTGTTTTCCACCCTCGCCATATTCACCATGGCAACCGGCACAAAGTTCATTGATTTCTTCGCCGAGAGCCAGATCTATCACTACAACCGCCGCATCACTTTGCTCAGCATCACTTTGCTCAGCATCACTTTCCATAGCATAAGACAGGGTTAAAAACACTGAGAAAAATATAACAACAAATACTTTAAACACGAACAAACCTCAGCCTAAACAGGATAAATAAATCTTTTTGAAACGACAGTTAAATAAAGAGTTAAGGTAAATCACCCTTTTTGAAGAGATAATAGCCGGCATAAGCACAAAGAGAGCCTAATGAAACCGGATAAACGATAGCCCAGATTATATAACCGGTTTCTGTAAAATTATCCAGAATGACATAGGCTGAAGGTCCCAGGATAACCAGCTGCGGATCAAACAACACCATGGCAGCGGTACGAAACACCTGTAAAGGGTTAATAAGAGACAGTGCAACTGCAGTTTCTGAAGGCAGCCCTTCTCTGATCATGATACCTAATAAAATCAGGTCCAGAAAGAGCAGAAAAGTCAGCCAGACCATAAAAGCCAGCCCCTGAGCAATATCTGAACTTCTGGCTATACTTGAAATCAACATACCAATACCCAGAAAACACCAGGCGACAGCGAGCAGCAGGCCGGTATAACTTAAAAACAGTCCCCAGGGAATGTCTGCGCCCTTGATTGCTGCCCAGATAACAGCGCCAACCATGGCCAGAAAAACCGGCAGAAAAACAACAATAAAACGTCCCAGGAAACGCCCCCAGAACCAGGAAGCTAAGGAGATAGGCAAAGAAAGTAAATATTCAAAAACACCGGCTTCTCTGTCCCCTGCGACTGAACGAACTGTAGTAATCAACACAAATACCGGCAAGATCGCAATGGTCAGCTGGATATAGGTAATTAACAAACGAGTCAATCCGGTAAAGCCCATAATACGACTTTCTGTAATACCAAAAACAAATAACAGCACAACAATGCCGCCAAAAACGCTGGTGTAAACAATAAACCATTTTGCTCTGAGTGATTCGATAATATCTGCCCAGGCAGTTAACCATAAATGTTTCATTTAAATTCTCTTTATATACGTGCTTTCTTTAAAAATATCCGTGGAGACGTTGCATGCAACGTCTCTACAATTTGTATCCTTAATGATCCAGATTGCCGCCGTGGATATTAAATTTTTCTTCCACTTCATTGATGTGTATAACTGCCTGTTCATAGTTTAAAGCACCATCAACCTTTTCAGTTTGTGCACCCAGTCCATAATTCATTGGTGAGGTTAAGTCTTTAACATACCAGGCAGACTTAGCATCAATCCACGTTTTTGTTTTATAATCATTCACCCATATTTGGGTTTTTGGATCATTTTTAAATTCTTTGCTCGCCAGCCAAAGCACCGCACAACCCAGATCATCAAATTTGTAAACTCTTGAACGTTTACCTTCGGGAAACATGCGAACCTGAGCAGAAAAATCACGATCACTGAGCATCATTTGACAGCGTTCACAGACATCTCTGTCCCATTTTACCTCAGCCGCACCGGTTTGCTCTTCACCACAACCAGATAAGGATAGAGTCATTGAAGTCAAAAACAACAACATGAATAACCATCTAATCACTTGTTTTCTCTTCCATATGAATATCCTGCAATATCGCCGCATAGCGTGATAAAACACCAAGAAAACGCAGACGATCCGGTCCTGCGACCTGACCTTGCCAGTCAGTACCGTTCTCAGATTCAAAATTCCATGCTTTAATGGCTTTGGCAAAGGCATCATCAACACGTTTAATTTTAATTTCGCTTTTAAGCACACTATTCAGATCAATTTCATCTTCAACGCGATCATCCAGAACGACAATTCCCTGATCCATTTCAATCACCCGGTTAACCAGAGCTGCCACTTCATCCAGGCGGTGGCTGGAAATCAGCATAACAGCTTCATCTTTTTTCTCGGCAAGCAGTTGAAAGAATATATGACGCGCCTCAGGATCAAGATTAGCAGCAGGTTCATCGAGGATTAGAATTTTTGCTTCCCGACCCAGGGCAATGCTGATCAGTATTTTTTGCTTCTGACCACCGGAAAGCTTAACAAATGGACGTGATTTTAATTCATCAAAATTCAGGCCTAAACGTTCCAGGACTGAAATCATTTCTCCGGGATCGGCATCACAAAGACTGGCTGAAAACTCAATCAGCTGTCCCACAGGCATTTTCAACGGCGGCGGCAGCTGAGGTACAAAGCCAATGTCTTTTAGAACCAGTGTACGTTCTTCACGGGGGTTTTTACCATTGACCAGAACCAGGCCTTCACAGGTATATTCTCCCAGAAGACAGCGGATCATGGTGGTTTTACCAGCACCATTTGAACCCACCAGAGCAATTCGATCACCCTTTTTTATATCCAGATTCAAGCCTTTGAGCACTTCAGTACGTCGAAAGGTCTTTTTTACATTATCAAACTTAATCATTTATTTTGTTGTTCCGATGATGACTGTTTATTCGCTGAAGGCTCACTGTTAACTAAAGACTCATTGCTATCAGGCATCAATGGCAGCTCTTCTTTTTTAGGCTTACGGGTCAGACCTTTAAATTCAAAATTTAAAGAATTAGTGGGACAGGCATCCACACATAAACCACAACGGGTACAGTCGGCACCAATTCCAACTTCAACATCCGTACTACGGTTTTTAATGGTCAGATCCAGCACATGGGGCACCAGGCAGACAGCCCGGCAGTCACCCTCATGTTTACAATCGGTTAAGTCATAAGTGACTCTAAGCGGTGAAAAAACACCGACAATACCGTAGGTAATACCAATAGGACACACATAGCGGCACCAGGCACGACGTGAAAGAAAAATTTCGAATAAGAGTAAAAAAGCCACCCAGATAAGCGCCAGTGTCGGACCATAAATAAGCGCCCGGCTCAAAATACCGGTTGGTGAAATAAACTCAAACACTGTATAGCCTGTGACTATAGCAAGCAGAGCAAAAATCACATAAAAAACCGTTCGGACACCACGATGAAAGGTATAGTTTTTAGCCAGGCCGCGTTTTGCCAGCCACAGGTGTAGTGACTCAGCCCACTCTGCTAATAGATGATAGGGGCAGGCCCAGGAACAAAAAGTACGTCCGCCAAGAAGAAACCAGGCAATAAAAATGGTGACAACACCAATCAGCAGATTAATCAGAACCGCCTTATAGGCTAGCATGACCTGCAGGGCAGAATTTAAATCAGCCATGTGAAAGCCCATAAAACGAGAGGCTGTTAACGAGCCTTCCAGTAATTGGATATCCAGTGAAAATGAAACAACAAATAACAGATTCACTGCCATCAGGGTTAACCAGCGGCGTTTGCGCCATTTGTTTTTGGCGTTTTTATGATGCTCATCATGCAAGGCTTCAATCTCAGCCTTGGTGACTTTTATGCCTTTCTTATAGAAGTATATTTTTTGAGCCGCAGGTGAAATCTCATCTTTTTTCAGTTTATGAGATGCTTTGCCAAATAATTGTGCAATAGACTCTAATGCTCTGTTCATGAGTGTCCCCTTTTGCTTTTTGTCATATACTGCTCACTCAGAGGTATTTTAGTCAAAATATTATAGTCAACGATAATAGACGCCTGCTCTGTGGGACAAATCATTTCACACACACCACAACCCACACAACCGTCATAAACAACCGGTTTCATGTGTTTAACACCATTTTTTTCTTCAATTAATTCCAGGCCGATAGCACGCTGAGGCGGGCATTGGTTATCATCACCTGAGGGCGGATTACCTGCCTGACATTGATTATAACGCTGTTCAATAGGACAGGCCTGAACACACAAATCACAGATTTCCACATCATAGGGATAGTCTTTTAATGGAATGGGGTTCCAGCGGTCAATTTCTTCATAGCGTAATAAACCTTCATAGTCCGGTCCCCTTGCCTGACCTTTAAACCCCTTGCCCGCCACGGCCAGACAAAGTTTAGGTTTATCGAAAACAGCAAAGCCCATACGGGTGTCATGGGTATAGTCCAGTGTATGTGTTAATGAACCAGTTGGGCAAGCCAGTACACATTGCAAACCATCACAGGAGAAGTCACAGGCTTGTTCTCGAGCATCAATATAGGCAGCACCAAGACCAAAACCGGTACCCAGATCATCCAGTTTTACCGCATCAACCGGACAAACCTGCACACATTGGCCACATTTAATGCACGAAGAAAGATAGTCTTCCTCACTTAAGGCGCCAGGCGGGCGCAATCTGGGTCGTTTGGCATCAGCAGGAATTGGGATAAAACCAAGTAATGAAATACTGGTTACTCCTACGGTCAAAGCCACTGAGCGAAGGAACTGTCGTCTGGCTTCCTGAGCTCTTTTTCCTGGCCCCCGGGTAATAATAGTACCTTTGGTTTTTGCTGTCTTAGAGGCAGGGACGGGAACGGATGAGTCTTTTTTAGAATCTATGGCGGAATCTGTCATTGTAGATAGCCTTTTAATCGTCGTTCTAATTCATTTTCTGGTTTGAAACCCGGTAGAGTTTCAGGACCGGATTGTGGAGTTAATTCTGCTTTTATATTTTCTTTAATTGTGATGGTATCAAGGTTAACATCCATAAGCGGAGATTTATCCCGTAAAAGCAAATCAGGTTCACTAAACGGTGCCAGACGTTCAAGAAAATCAATGAGTTCGAGCATGGCTGAACCTTTAAAGAATTGAGCACCGGGGACATCCTGCCAGATGCGATCAGAATAGGCATAAATATCGTGTGGTGTATCCCCTATGCCGTCATGGTCCAGATCAAAACCTTCATAATTATCCCAATAATTACCCAGCCATTCATTTCGATTGGCCGTCTTGCCGCCCATGACCAGAATCTGAGTAATATTGGCTTTAAAATGATTATTTTTGAAGATATTATCTTTCCAGTTGGCTAAAAAGCGGATACCAATGCCATTAAAGGCGATGAGATTATTAGTAAAATGATTCTTG
>DAOVUK010000306.1 GCA_030632625.1 Gammaproteobacteria bacterium | reverse complement strand
CTTCATCAATACCTAAGTCTTCTATTAATTGATTCAGGACATTTTCTGCTTCTTCTTCATTCTTATTTTCGGCTTCTTCGACAGTCATCACATTTAATGTCCAGCCAGTCAATTGTGATGCTAATTTAATATTTTGTCCATTTCGGCCAATTGCCTGAGAAAGCTGTGATTCGTCAACGGCAATATCCATAGAGTTGCTTTCTTCATCAACAACAATCGATTTCACTTCAGCAGGAGACATTGCGTTAATAACAAACTGAGCAGTATTTTCATCCCAGAGAATAATATCAACTCGTTCACCGGCCAGTTCATTGGAGACAACCTGAACTCGTGAACCACGCATACCGACGCAGGCACCCACTGGATCAATTCGATCATCATGTGCTTCAACAGCAATTTTGGCTCGTAATCCCGGATCTCGTGCAGCTTTGTGTATTTCAATCAAATCTTCACCAATTTCAGGTACTTCAATCTTAAATAAGGCAGTAAGATATTCAGGCGAGATACGACTTAAACTTAATTGCGGCCCTCTGCTCTGGTTTATGGCTTCATAAAGATAACCTCTGATACGATCACCATTTCGTACAGGTTCTCTGGGTATCATATCTTCTCTTTTGATGACGGCATCGACATTATTACCGATATCAACAATTACATTACCACGTTCAATGCGTTTAACTATACCGGAAAGCAACTCACCGATACGTTCCTGATATTCATCAGCTACTTTCTTACGCTCTGCTTCACGTACTTTCTGGACAATGACCTGTTTTGCTGTTTGAGCGGCAATACGACCAAATTCAACAGATTCTATCGGCTCTTCAATAAAATCACCGAATGCTATGCCGGGATTATCATCAATAACACGAGTAAACAAAACCTGTTTATCATAATATTCAAAGGGTTCAGTCTCATCGTCCAGAACCTGCCAGCGACGAAAGGTATCATAATCCCCGGTGTCACGATCAATTGACACTCTGACTTCAATGTCTTTACCACTTTTTTTCTTGGTGGCAGCGGCTAATGCTGTCTCAAGTGCATCAAAAATAATATCTTTTTCGATTCCACGTTCATGTGAAACAGCATCAACGACCAGAAGGATTTCTTTGCTCATATTTTTACCTTAACAATTCCAGCACTATCAGTTATATTTATTAAAATTTAGCAACTATATTTGCTTGATCAATGTCAGCAAATGGTACCGATAACATTTCATTCTCAATATCAAATACCACATTATTATTCTCTACCGCAGTTATCGTGCCTTTAAACTTACGTTGACCATTTTCACGTTGCGGACGAATGGTTTTAAATTTTACTTCTTCGCCAATAAACTGCTCGTATTGCGATAACTTAAAAAGAGGGCGATTAAGACCGGGAGATGAAATTTCTAATGAATACTCACTCGTGATGGGATCTTCAACATCTAAAACAGCACCCAGTTGACGGCTCACATCCGCGCAGTCATCAACCCCCACACCCTGTTCAGAATCAATATAGATACGTAAGGTTGAATGACGTCCCTGAGAGATGTATTCCAGTCCTACAAATTCATAGCCCATGGAACTGACGACTGGTTCCAGCAGACTTTCTAATTGTTGTGTTTTAATGGCCATTAAAGCTATCTCGGATAATGTTGCTCATTTTAAATAAAGTTAAATATTAAATTAAAAGCCTTAAAATAATCTTACACAAATAAAAAATGGGCCAAAGGCCCACTCTTAGAAGTTCCTGCTCTCTAATGAGTCAACTCATTCTAAATTCTAATGAGTGGCACAGAACAGGATTTTGTTTATTCTCCCAATAATTACAGTAGATAGTTGTCTGACATAGAGTAATAATAAAAATTATGTAATGAATTTCGTATCAACAGTAAATTATTTGGCTAGATTATAGGGGCATATTAAGCTCATAGCAAGTTCTTTTTGCTAAAAAACGGGCTAAATAAAAGAGTTCAGAGCCTATTGAAGAAAAGCAATCAGCGTCTTATATGTATCGCTATTATGAAAAGCCGGAAGCGGGTCTTTTATTAAAGATAAAGTTTGTACATGGTCTTCAATTGAAAATAATTTTTTAGATAATTGATAATTCTCTAAAAAAAAAAATAAAATAAGTGCTATAGTCAACTCAGGGCCTTGGAAACAATAAATTTTCCACGGCCCTTGATAGGATCAAGAGCAATCTCCGGGATCTTTTTGCCTACCACTTAATCTTAAATAAGCAGTGAAAAATAAATGACCGCAATTGAACTAATAGTTAATCAGTTTATTCTTGAAAAAGGGAAATTATACACTTTTCCTGAACTCTATTATCAATTAGAGGAAAAAATTCTCTCCAGCACGGCCTCAATTGGTGAAATTGGGCAAATCATTAGTACAGATGCAATTTTAAGCGCCAAAATCCTTAGAATTGCAAATAGTTCTTTATATGGTTTTCGTGCAGAGATTGCTACCCTGGAACGAGCTCTTAGTCTTATCGGTGTCAATGAAGTAAAAAATCTTATCTTACTGGATACACTCGCCGGTAATTTTAATAATGACAACCCATGTACCGCCGTTAACATGGAAGATTTCTGGCGTCGCTCAGTCTATCTCGCTTTAATCTCGAAACGCTTATCAATAAAGCTTAAGCACCCGAACACCGACCGTCTTTTTATTTCTGCCATAATGAGTCGGCTTGGCCAGCTGGTTTGTTGTTCTACACAAAGTGAAGACGTTTCTCAGGTACTCAATGAGCATCTGAATACATCTGGAAAAATTGAATTTGCTATCGAAAAAAATCTTTTGGGTTTTACCTATAATGAAGTCAGTGCCAAAATACTGGAGCACTGGAAGGTACCCTCTGAAATTATTATCAGCCTCAAATATCTACATGATCCTCTCAATGCGCCTGAAGCGATCAAAAAATCATATCTTACTGACCTGGCAATTTTGAATGCGGCGACTATTTACAGTGGTCTGCTTGAACAGGATGATTCAAATACCGGTGTTGATGAAAACAATGAAGTCATTATAGAAACAGCAGAATCCTATTTAAGCAGAGTGGATCCGCTTGTCAATGACGTACTCAATATGGACAAAAAAACAATTGATGACATCTTATTTGAAATTGAATTAGATGCACTGGAAATTCTGGGGATTATTTTTCCAAATACCAGTCTTATTTTTTAAAGGACTCAGGTACTCTTAAACCAACCTAAGGGCCTGTCCAAGAATAATACCTCTATTTTATTATGGCAAGCAAAAAAGTTTACAAGGTTTCATTTAAAGGCATTATTTTCCCTGGTTTTGATAAAGACCAGGTGGTAGAAAATGTTTATAAAATTACCAGAATTCCTAAACATATCATCAGCAGAAAATTTTTTTCCGGTAAAACTGTTGTTATTCGCCATGCTGATTCGCAGGAATATGCCAGCCGTTTACAAAAAACATTTGCCCAGGCTGGTATAGAAACCTATATCAATGAAGTTACCGGGACGGTTATAGAAGATGAATTATTAGTTTCTGACACAATAGTCATTGAGAGTGTTGGAACAGAGAATGAATCAGCAAAGGAGCATGTTGAAACAGAAAAACGGCATTTAACGAAAAAAACCTTTGCCCTTATTGCTCTCTTGTTATTTTTAGCAGCAATATTATATTTTCTTAATAATAACTTTATTAATCGGGTTGAAGACTCTATTAATCAGGTTGAAGACTCTATTAATCAGGTTGAAGACTCTATTAATCGGGTTGAAGACTCTAATCTACAAGCTGAAGGCTCCACCCAAAGTTCAAAGCAAGCCATTACTAAAGATTTACTTCCGGCTTTTTTATTAGACAAACAAGTTAAAATCCTAATAAAAATTACGGATAAATCGGCACTTAAACGACTATCACAATTTATCAGCTTATTTGATATAGAACCAATTTATCTCGATATAATAAAACAGGCAATCAATGTAAAAGATACAGCTATAAGTATTTCTGATGAATATCCACTTTATGTTTTTAAAATACAAGAACAGGGAATTGAAACAGAGGGTCGGACAGGAATTTTATTGAGCACAAAAAGCAAATTACCACAGACACTCATCAGTCAATTTCAAAAAGAACTGGATAACAATTCAAAAAATAAGGGGACAAGCTATTCCTGTGCCAAAACGCCTGAAACTAACATACTCAATACTAATAAGCATTTATTATTGACCACAATAAAAGACACTCAAAAACTAAAGCGTTTTAATAATCTTTCTAAACAGAAACAATTAAATGCCAATCTATTACAATTAGATAAGCTATTCCATCAAAATGAAAACGCTAAAAACGCTGCATTTAATTTTTTTTACCTGGATTCATTTCCCCGCAATAAAAATACAAAAATTTTAAAACACTCTAATCAGATTGTTTTATCTGCGAATAGTGACAGTCTCTGGTTTTCTCCAGGTAAAAGTATTTCTGCAAAAAACACAGAATTACTTAAACAGTTCAATATTAATACTCATGATACAAATAAACTTTCATTATTAAAAACTAACAATCTATTCAACTTGTTTCTGTTAGTCATCGCTCAAAATCATGCAGATAATTTCTTCAGCAATATTCATACAGACCCTTTTTTTGAACAAGAGAAAATTATCGATATAAAGAAAAATTATTCAGTCAGTGATATTAAACCTTATCAAAATGAGCTTGATATTGAATTGTCAGCTCAATGGCAATCCGGACCATTTGCTTTAACAACAAGCCAGCTTAAATATGATAAAAATCTGCTTGTTGAAATTTTAGCCAAAGGACAGAATATTCATAATTTGATG
>DAOVUK010000499.1 GCA_030632625.1 Gammaproteobacteria bacterium | reverse complement strand
TTGATAATTAGAAATATAAGGAGGGCAATTATAGCGGATTATCAGCGTCTAACCTACTTTGATTTAACTTTTTGGTTATTTTTATCCACTAAATGATCAAAATTAATAAAATTCGGGGCAGGTGGTTCATCATCAGGCAATTCATCAGCAGCAGAATTCGCTGACGACTGAGCAATATCTTCTGCCTGTTGTAATTTCTGATTCTGCTCTGCAGTGTTATTTAGTTCCTGGGTTTTATCCACTTTTGGTTTTTCACTGGGAGAACGATTAAAAATTGAACGCTCAGTTAACTGACGACGGCGCTCTGCTTTTCTTTCTGCTTCAATTTCTTTTTGTTGTTCTGCTGTGGGTGGTGCACTTGTCAGCAACTGCACATCCGCACGACGATTTTTTGAACGTCCCAGCGGGGTTTTATTGGTATGCTCAGGATTGCGTTCACCATGATAAACGGTATAGAGCATTTCTGCTTTAATGCCGATGGATAATAAATATTTAACCACTGCCTCTGAGCGTTTTTCTGATAAATGATCATTAAAGCGACGTCGCCCCCGGGAATCGGCATGCGCATCCACTTTAATTTGTAAAATAGCGGGATCCATTTGCAAATAACGGGGTATATTATTGAGATCTCGCCTGGAGCGTTTGCTTAGAATATCTTTGTTGGTGGCAAAATAGAGTTTCAGGTTCTTAATTTCATCCAGGTCAAAATCCAACAGTGTTTTTTCACAATCACGATATTCTGACAGTGCCTGGCGAAAATTTATGGGCGATAACATAACCGCAATAATATCCCGGGCATCCGCCATATCTCGATAAATCACCACTGGAGACATGCCGTTCTCGACCTGTTGAAGCATTCTCGAAGCATAGGGTGACTGCACAATCAATGGATTATGGCCACGTTCAAAATCAAATTTGCCAATTTCAAACACTTTATCATCATGCCGCCATGCAGGCGGTTCTGACTGGATGATGATTTTCACATCATCATCCATAACGGGTTCATCACTGAATAAGTTGAATTTTACTTTATGGCCTGACCTGTGAGTAAATTTACCCTCGCCATAAAAAGGAATCATTTGCGATAAGGTACATTCATGCTGTTTTTTGCTGCTGCTCAGCCATTCTGATTTCTCCATCGGCACAATATATTCCCGCTCTGCGGAAAACACCACTGACACATAGACAGCAGTCAAAATACTGACAGATTGTAGTAACAGGAGTACAAATTTATTCATGATAGAAAATAAAATGCAAGATTTACGCCATGTCACCGTTTTGAATTACAGGGTTGAACCTAAATAAGGCCCCATGAGGGGAAATAGTGAACATTCTTTATTTTGTGTCCGCATCAAAGCCTGTTATTCATTGTTGGGCGATTTGACGCAGTCCGAGAACAACAATGAATAACAGGCTTTGATGCTAAGTGATAAATAGAGGCTCTTGCAAAATTGCTTTAGCTTCCCCCTTTTTCAAAGGGGGACTGAGGAGGTTGTTTTTTTATAAACTTAACTTATTGATATTACTTGAAATCTTAAACCCCCTCTATCCCCCTTTGAAAAAGGGGGAGGCAAACAGCAAAGAATTCAGCAATTTTGCAAGTACCTAAATAGTTAAATAAAGGCTATGTCTGCGTTAAGTGTTGGTCAATCTGCAACTAACTGATTTAAAAAGCTATCAGTTGACTTGGCATTGCTGAATTGACAAGGAATCAGACATCACCAACACTTAACGCAGACATAGCCTAAATAAATACCCTTATTCATCCTGAAAACGGCAAATAATTTCCTATTGCCTATTTTCTACTTTCTACTTTCTGGGGAAAAATATAAAATGTTTTACTTTCAGGCGCTAAACAGATCTTATCACTGCAGGTTTGATAGCTCACATCCAGAGGAATAGTTCCTGGATGCTTACCCGAGGACTCAAGGGTGACTTTAATCGACACAGAATTTTGATACAGAGATAAAGGCGTATCATTAAATTTTAATTTAATGTCTTCACCCGCCGGATATTCTGCCTTAACAATTTTCCATTCTTTTGCGGCTTTTTTTCCGATGGCAATAGAGCTTGCAACCAGGTCTTCGTCTTTCGGATATCGGCTGTTGATATGCCAGTTTTTATCGATGGTGAAAGAAATTTCAGCCTCGATTATTCGTTTACCCTTGCTGGTTTTCTGTGATAAGTTTGTTTTCTCCAGCCGAACATATCCTTTACCGCCGTATTGAACATCGGACAATTCGCCAAAGTTTAATTGATTTACCGCCATTAGAAAGTAGGAAAAAGAGGCCGGTGAAGTTTTTATCAGGGATGATAATGAAGCAATGAGCGCCATTGCTTTGCCATGATAATAGTCATCACCCGTGCGATAATACAATTGTGATAATACTTCTAATGCTACGGCATTGGCAGAAGGTATGGCACCGTCATAAATATCTTTGGGGCGATCAAAAAGAGCAACTTCCCTGCTATCAGCCTGCGCCTGAGCACTCATAAAGAATGAGCCTTCCTGTTTATCCCAGAATAAAGC
>DAOVUK010000363.1 GCA_030632625.1 Gammaproteobacteria bacterium | reverse complement strand
CTTTTTCTGATCGTGAAATTGTAATTCGATTTTTAGGTGAAAAAGCCTGGGATGTGTTGAATACATTGCGATTCAAACGGGTAACGGGTCGATCGGCCAGAATGTTGTTTGAGGTACTGGGTGATATCTGGGTGGTTTCGCGAAACCCCTTTATTGAAGATGATCTGATTGAGAATCCCAAACGCCGGGATGCTCTGCTGGAGGCCCTGAATCACCGTTTGACGCAAATACGCTTACGCGCAGATGGTAATCAACGGGTATTAGAGCTGTTATCCAGTGCTGAAAAAGCAGTGAACGAATTTAAAGGCTGGTTGATTGAAAGTGAGATTCAGCGGCGTAAGGTGTATAAAAGATTAATTAAAGTCACCCGAAAAGATAATATCTGTTTTGACGGACTGTCTCGTGTCAGCCATGTTACAGATGCCAGTGACTGGCGGGTAGAGTTTCCTTTTGTGGTGTTAACACCGGATACAGAAGAAGAAGTCCAAACTCTGGTTCAGGGCTGTATTGATTTAGGTATGGCAATCATTCCTCGAGGCGGCGGCACGGGTTATACCGGCGGTGCTGTGCCTTTGACAACCAATTCAGTGGTAATTAATACCGAAAAGCTGGACAACCTGGGTAAAGTTATCCAGCAGAAAATTATCTGTCGAACAGATGGTCAAAATGGGGAACAGCCAGATACAAGTGAAATTCTGGTAGCGACTGCTGCAGCGGGTGCCGGTGTGGTCACCCGGCGGGTTTCTGATCTGGCCGATGCACAGGGCTTTGTTTTTGCTGTTGATCCCACCTCTCAGGACGCTTCCTGTATTGGCGGTAATATTGCCATGAATGCCGGTGGCAAAAAAGCGGTCATATGGGGCACCACTCTGGATAATCTCTTGTCCTGGAAAATGGTAACACCGGATGCACGCCGGATGACGATTGAGCGTCTGGATCACAATCTGGGTAAAATTCATGAAGTTGAAGCCGCTCGTTTTAAAGTGACCCGCCTGGCAAAAAATAATAAAGATATCGAATCAGAGATTATTCTGGAAATTCCAGGCCATGAATTACGCAAACAGGGCCTGGGCAAGGATGTCACCAATAAATTTTTAGGCGGTTTGCCCGGGGTGCAAAAAGAAGGTTGTGACGGCATTATTACCTCTGCAGTCTTTATTCTGCACAAAATGCCGGAACATATTCGCACCATCTGCATGGAGTTTTTCGGCTCTGATATGGGCAATTCAGTGCCTGCTATTGTGGAAACGATTGAGTATCTCAAGACTCAAAAAGGTGTTGTTCTCGCCGGCCTGGAACATCTTGATGAGCGATATATTAAAGCCGTGGGTTATTCCACCAAATCGCCCAGAGCAGAATTGCCTAAAATGGTGTTACTGGCTGATATTGCTGCAGATAATGAGCAATCAGTTATTCAGGCTGCGGCAAAAATTGTTGAGCTGGCCAATGCCAGAGATGCCGAAGGTTTTATTGCTGTCAGCCCGGAAGCGAGAAAATATTTCTGGTTAGACAGGGCAAGAACGGCTGCAATTGCTTCTCATACCAATGCCTTTAAAGTGAATGAGGATGTGGTCATTCCTCTGCAACGTCTGGCTGAATATACGCTGGGCATTGAGCGTATTAATATTATCCACTCGATTAAAAATAAGCTTAAGATTGTTAAAGCGGTTGATAAATATCTGCATTCTGATTTAAAAATTACCTCAAAAAGTCCTGAATTTGAAGGTTCTGAAGAAGCGCATATTATTGTTCAGGACAAAAAAAATGCTGCATTGAAACTGACTAAACGTGTTCAGCTGCGCTGGAATACTTTACTGGAACAATTAGACACACCCGTGCAGCAGCTGAGTGAGCAAATTGCCACCGCTCATTTGTTAGAAGCAGCCGATCCTGAAGCAAAGAGCACCACCTTTTTTGAACTATTGCAAAAACGAATTCTTCGGGTGTCTTATCGGGATGAAGTAGAAAAGCCTTTAAAAGAGCTGTTTAGCGGACTTAACCTTTCCGGGGTTAATGAGCATCTGGATCAAATTCATACTGAGCTGCGACCTGGCCGTTTATTTGTTGCGACTCACATGCATGCTGGTGACGGCAATGTGCACACCAACATTCCTGTGCATTCCAATGATTATGAAATGCTGCACACCGCCGAAAAAGTGGTGGCAGAAATTATGGCTCTGGCTGAATCGCTGGGGGGGGTGATTTCAGGTGAGCATGGTATTGGTATTACCAAGCTGCAGTTTTTGAGTGATGATATTCTGTCAGCTTTTAAAACCTATAAAGAACAGGTTGATCCAAATAATCATTTCAATCCCGGCAAGCTTATGGCTGGCTCAGGACTGGAAAAAGCCTATACGCCTTCTTTACAATTGCTGCAGCAGGAAGCATTGATTCTGGAAGCCAGCGAGCTGGGTTCATTAAATAATGAGATCAAAGATTGTCTGCGTTGCGGAAAATGTAAACCGGTCTGCAGTACGCACATTCCCGGAGCCAATTTACTGTATTCGCCACGTAATAAAATTCTCGGCACAGGCCTGATTATGGAAGCCTTTCTTTATGAAGAGCAAACCCGGCGGGGCATCTCTTTACGTCATTTTGATGAAATGAATGATGTGGCTGATCACTGTACTGTATGCCATAAATGTTTTAATCCCTGCCCGGTTAATATTGATTTTGGTGATGTCTCGATCCGTATGCGTACTATTTTACGCAATCGCAAACAAAAGCGATTTTCTCTGATGAGTAAGCTGGCCATGGCGTTTCTTAATGTCACTGATCCGGCTGTGATTAAGTTTATGCGTAAGATCATGATCGAGTGGTCTTATATGGGACAGCGGCTGGGACATACTCTGGCAAAACGTTCGGGTTTGTTTTCAGGCAATCAGCAACCGCATAGCACACATGGAAAAATGCCGGTAAAAGAACAGGTCATTAATTTTGTTAAAAAACCGATGCCGGCAGATATTCCATCACAGCCCATGCGTCAGCTGCTGGGAGTCGAAGACAGCACCACTATTCCAATTTTGCGCGATTTAAAACAAATTAATGAGCGCACTGACTCTGCAGAAGAAGCCGATGCTGTTTTTTATTTTCCAGGATGCGGTTCAGAGCGTTTATACAGTCAGATTGGTTTGGCGACACTGGCTATGCTCTATCATTCTGGCGCACAAACAGTATTACCGCCAGGCTATCTCTGTTGTGGTTACCCGCAAACTGCGGGAGGTGAAGAAGCAAAAGGGCAGGAAATTTCGACTGACAATCAGGTTTTATTCCATCGTATTGCCAATACACTGAATTATATGGATATTAAAACGGTTCTGGTCTCCTGTGGAACCTGCATGGATCAATTGCTGCATTATCAGTTTCAGAAAATTTTCCCGGATTGTCGCTTGCTGGATATCCACGAATACCTGGCAGAAAAAGGCTATAAGCTTGATGCAGACAGTCAGGCGGGTGGTTATATTTACCATGACCCTTGTCATACACCCATTAAAACTCAATCGCCGATGAGTGTCGCCAAATCCATTTTGGGTGATAATGTGGTGTTATCCGATCGTTGTTGCGGCGAATCAGGCACTCTGGCCGTATCCAGGCCTGATATTTCTACCCAATTACGCTATCGCAAACAGGAAGAGTTAAATAAAAACATTAATGGCATGATCACTTGCGAATCAACTCCGGATGTCCAACCAAAAAAGCCCATTAAATTAGTCACAACATGTCCCGCATGCCAACAGGGCTTAAATCGTTATCGCGGTGAAACAGGTATGACTGCAGAATACATTGTGGTGGAACTGTGTCAAAAAATACTCGGGGAAAACTGGCAAAAGCAGTTTATTGAGGATGTCACAAAGGATGGAATAGAGAGGGTGCTGTTGTAAAGGAAGTTGTAAGTCTTAAGTCTTAAGTTAAAATCAAGAGAAAAGAAAAAAGCACATAGGTTTAGCTATAAACTCCAGAACTGCTTTTGACTTACAACTTACAACTTACAACTTACAACTTACAACTTACAACGTACAACTTCTCTTTAAAACCCTTCTTTCACCCCATCAGGTGTGCCAACCAGCAGTACATCTGCCGGGCGTTGTGCAAACAGACCATTGGT
>DAOVUK010000253.1 GCA_030632625.1 Gammaproteobacteria bacterium | reverse complement strand
GGAAGGTGGTCAGGTGTTGTTTGCCTTGCAAGGGGCTTCGCCTCAGGGCGCCTACTTTTGGTTCGAGGCAGGACGCCGAGGAAGAGCGGCACAGGGATGTGTTCAAAGCGTCCCCGGCAAGGTGAACGACACCTGACCGACTTTCGGCTTTAAAAACACCACTTTCGAGCGCCACCTCATTCTTTTCAAATCGTCGCTAAGATAGTGAAGCAAAATATAAAGTACGCAGTTAGAATCGTAAATATAAATATATGCAGATGATAATGTTATAAATAATCGATGAGCTGATACAGGTTATTGAACTATCAATAAAAAAGCAGAATAATAAAACCATGAGTATAAATTAACAGAAGGTAATCCCCCAGCTCTGCTGAGGTGACTCTTAGAAAAAAGCAGTCTGTTTAAACTTATATAAAAGTGGTACAATTCAGCACTGATAGAAACTAATACAGTTGTTCCTGATGGACTAGTAACGACTTTAAAAACATAAGAATTTTAATATGAATCCAAATTTTCTTGATTTTGAACAACCTATCGCGGAACTTGAAGCAAAAATTGAAGAGTTGCGTTACGTAGGAAATGATACTGATCTGAATTTATCAGAAGAAATTGCCAATTTACAGGG
Source organism: Gammaproteobacteria bacterium (assembly GCA_030632625.1). Classification (GTDB taxonomy): domain Bacteria; phylum Pseudomonadota; class Gammaproteobacteria; order GRL18; family GRL18; genus GRL18. The sequence continues at coordinate 4,995 of DAOVUK010000253.1, read as the reverse complement.
AAAAAGTAAAACACTCACTGAATCCATATTCAAAGGTTTAACCTCCTGGCAGATATCACAATTAGCCCGTCACCCTATGCGTCCCTATACTCTGGACTATATCAATCTCATGTTTACTGATTTTGAAGAACTTCATGGTGATCGTGCTTATGCAGATGATGCCCCTATTGTGGGTGGTCTGGCTCGACTTGATGGTATTCCGATCATGGTTATTGGGCAGCAGAAAGGACGCGATACGACCGAAAAAGTAAGACGCAATTTTGGTATGCCTCGCCCGGAAGGGTATCGAAAAGCGTTGCGTTTGATGAAATTAGCAGAACGTTTTAAGTTGCCCATTTTAACCTTTATTGATACTCCGGGTGCTTATCCCGGCGTCGGTGCAGAAGAACGCGGTCAAAGTGAAGCCATTGCTCGTAACCTGATAGAGATGGCCGAATTAAAAGTGCCTATTATTTGTACAGTGATCGGTGAAGGTGGTTCTGGCGGTGCTTTGGCTATTGGTGTTGGCGATCGGGTGAACTTATTGCAATACAGCACCTATTCTGTTATTTCTCCTGAAGGCTGTGCAACTATTTTATGGAAAAGTGCTGAAAAAGCCTCCGATGCTGCTGAAGCGATGGGCATCACTTCCTCTCGTTTAAAAGAACTCGGTTTGATTGATCAGATTATTGATGAGCCTGTCGGCGGTGCTCATCGAGATCATGAAAGCATGGCTAAAAAGTTGAAACAGTCTTTGCTGGAAACACTGGAACACCTGCTCGAAATGCCAACTGATCGATTGCTGGACTCCCGATATGAGCGCCTGATGAATTTTGGTCATTATATTGAGGGTCCAACCTGAATAAATCAGTAGATTTAATAAAATGGTTAATTGTTTATTCAGGTAATACATGAAGCTTAATCACTGTTATGTAATGGGCTGTGCAGCAGAGTAATGTCTATTACTCCCCAGGCTTTTTATTTTCATCTTCAGAAGCTGACTGCCGGGACAGAAAAATACCTTATTGCTTATAGTGGTGGTGTTGATTCTCATGTCCTGCTGCACCTATGCTCACAACTCAAAAATTCTCCCACTGGTTTTGACCAGTCCTTTTCTGCTGTTTATATCGATCATGGTCTGAGCCCTCATGCAAAAAAGTGGGGCAGACATTGCCAGCATATTTGCTTTGAGCTGGATATTCCCCTGACCATTATTGAAGTCGATGCCAGCCAAAAAAAGGGTCAAAGTCCTGAAGCATCTGCCCGGACTGCAAGATATCAGGCTTTTAGTCAGTTATTAGACAACAAAGAGTGCCTATTGACGGCACAGCACCTGGATGATCAGGCTGAAACATTACTTTTACAATTGTTGCGCGGCAGTGGTACTAAAGGCCTATCGGCCATGCCCAGAAATAAGCCCTTTGCAAAAGGCTTTTTATGCCGCCCCATCCTGGATTATAAAAAGCAGGATATTCTTGAATATGCCAGGCGGCATCGGCTTGAGTGGATAGAAGATGAAAGCAATCTGGAGCAACGTTTTGATCGTAATTATTTACGTCATACGGTACTGCCATTGCTGGAAAAACGCTGGCCTGCGATGAAAGAAAACTTTGCTAAATCAGCAGAGGTATTGGCAGAATCTCAACTTTTACTGGATAAAATAGCGGATTCAGATATTCACAAGCTGTTTTTTGTTAATGCCGATGGCATAACGGAATATGACAAGCTGCTGTTAGAGCCCACTCTAAAGCTTCTGGGCTCTGGTTTAAAGGATGGTTTAAAGGATGGTTTAAAGGATGGTTTAAAAGAGGGTCAACAAAATGACCAGCAGGGACATCGACAGAGATCTTATCCCTGCCAAAAGAGCTGTATCAGTCAGGAGCAGGCACGATTAAATAACGTATTAAGGTACTGGATTAATCTCAATCATCTTCCTATGCCATCGAAAAAAATTCTGGAACAGATTGTTTATACGGTTCTTCAGGCCAGAGAAGATGCAATGCCGCTTGTTTCCTGGAAGCGAGATGCATTTCATTGTGAAATAAGAAGGTATCGGGATAAATTGTATCTGATAGATGTTTCTTTTTTGCATACCCGTTGCCATAATCAGCAAACCTTAGCAAGCAAAGAGCAGAGGGAAGAACAGCAAAAAGAACAGCAGTACACTTTATCTGAACAACAGGCAATTTTCTTGCACACTACCAATACCAGTATTAAATTATCTTCTGCAAATGAGGCTGCCGGGCAATATGGGTTTGATCGTCAAAAATTATTGAGCAAAATAATTAGCGTGCGTTTTAGAAAAGGGGGAGAGCGTTTGCGGAAAACTCCTGACGGACACTCTCACCCGTTGAAACACTGGTTTCAGGAGCAAAGCATTCCACCCTGGGAAAGAGAGCATATGCCCCTGATTTATTGGGGAGACGAATTGATTCAAATTGGTAATCATATCGTCAATTACTCACTCAAGAATGAACAATCCGGTGATTTGCTGAGCATTCATTGGCAAACAATTAAAAATAAATAAAATTGCCTTCTGATATGGATGAAATTAGCGGCAAGAAACGGTAAAATCAGGCCACTGATTCTTTCACATTCTTGTACGACAGATAAATTCAAAATATTAGAGCCTGATATATCCTGATGACCAAATACATTTTTATTACCGGCGGCGTTGTTTCTTCTTTAGGCAAAGGAATTGCTTCAGCATCACTGGCCGCTTTACTTGAAGCGCGTGGTTTAAAAGTCACCTTGCTTAAACTGGATCCCTATATTAATGTCGATCCGGGCACTATGAGTCCCTTCCAGCATGGTGAGGTCTATGTCACCGAAGATGGTGCTGAAACTGATCTGGATCTAGGGCATTATGAACGCTTTGTGCGTACCAATATGCACCAGTCAAATAATTTCACTGCCGGTGGTGTCTATGAGAACGTCTTATTCAAAGAACGCCGTGGTGATTATCTTGGGGCGACTGTACAGGTTATTCCGCACATTACTGATGAAATTAAACAGCGCATTCACTTAGGTGCCGGTGATGCTGATATCGCTATGATTGAAATTGGCGGCACAGTAGGTGATATCGAATCGCTGCCATTTATGGAAGCCATTCGCCAGTTAGGCATTCAGAGGGGTAGTGAACATACTCTGTATATGCATCTGACCCTGTTACCGTATATCCCGACAGCAGGTGAATTAAAAACCAAGCCGACCCAGCACTCGGTCAAAGAATTACAAGCCATTGGTATTCGCCCTGACATTCTGCTTTGTCGTGCTGATCGGGAAGTTCCTGATGAAGAACGTCGCAAAATTGCTCTATTTACCAATGTTGAAGAACGGGCCGTTATTTCCGCCATTGATGTCGACAGTATCTATCGCATTCCGCTGTTATATCATGAACAAAAACTGGATCAGCTGGTGGTTGAAAAACTCAGGCTGGATGTACCGGAAGCTGACTTATCACAATGGCAGGCTGTTGTTGATGCCCAGGATAATCCAAAGGGTGAAGTGCATGTTGCTATGGTGGGTAAATATGTTGATTTGACGGAATCCTATAAATCACTGTCAGAATCTCTGATTCATGCCGGTATTCATACCTCAACCAAGGTCAGAATTACCTATATTGATTCAGAGGAAATTGAAAAACAAGGCACTGGCTGCCTTAAAGAAATGGATGCCATTCTGGTACCGGGTGGTTTTGGCAACCGGGGTGTCGAAGGTAAAATTCTTGCCGTTCAATATGCCCGTGAAAATAAAGTGCCTTATCTGGGCATCTGTCTGGGAATGCAGGTTGCGGTAATTGAATATGCGCGTAATGTGGCCAAACTTGACAGGGCTCATAGTACCGAATTTGATCATCAAACACCCAATCCGGTTATTGCGCTGATCACAGAATGGTTAAGAGAAGACGGTACTGTTGAAACCCGTGATGAAAATACTGATCTGGGTGGTTCCATGCGTCTGGGTGGTCAGCCTTGTAAACTGAGCAGTGATTCACTGGTGAAAAAAATCTATGACAAAGAAGTGATTGTTGAACGTCATCGTCACCGCTATGAATTTAATAACCAGTATCGCGTACCTCTGGCCAATGCAGGACTCAAATTTACCGGTATTTCGCTTGATGATAATCTGGTTGAAGTGGTTGAAGTGGCTGATCACCCCTGGTTTATTGCTTGTCAGTTCCATCCTGAATTTACTTCTACACCGCGTGATGGACATCCGTTATTTACCAGTTATATCAATGCTGCCCGTATCAATGCAGGGCTGAGTATCGAAAATGAAGAAGGAAAATTATTCTAATGTCTTCTACTGGTTTCAAACTGTGCGGCTTTCAGGTCGGGCTTGATAAGCCCTTATTTTTAATTGCAGGTCCCTGTGTTATTGAAAGTGAACACATGGCACTTTCAACAGCTGAACAATTAAAGAAGATCACTGAACAATTAAAGATTCCATTTATTTACAAATCATCTTTTGATAAAGCCAATCGAACTTCCAGCAAGAGTTATCGTGGCCCCGGAATGGCTGAAGGTTTGAGAATTTTACAAAAAGTGAAAGATGAACTGAATATTCCCATACTAACGGATGTGCACGAAGATTCTCCTCTGGATGAAATTTCAGACGTCGTTGATGTCTTACAAACGCCGGCTTTTTTATGTCGTCAGACCAATTTCATACAAAAAGTTGCCAGGACAGGCATGCCGCTTAATATTAAAAAAGGCCAGTTTCTCGCTCCCTGGGACATGAAAAATGTCATGGATAAAGCCAGAGAAGCAGGTAATCAGCAAATAATGGCCTGTGAGCGTGGTGTAAGCTTCGGCTACAATAATCTGGTCTCGGATATGCGCTCTTTAGCGGTGATGCGGGAAACGGAATGTCCGGTAGTCTATGATGCGACCCATTCAGTACAGCAGCCCGGTGGTCTGGGTGGTTGTTCTGGGGGTAATCGTGAATTTGTCCCCGTGCTGGCACGTGCGGCAGTGGCCAGCGGAGTTTCCGGGCTCTTTATGGAAACTCATC
>DAOVUK010000168.1 GCA_030632625.1 Gammaproteobacteria bacterium | reverse complement strand
ATTGTGCCCGACCTTTAAGCAGGGGGACGAAACTGACTTTTTCCAATGTCTTTTTATGAAACTTGTTACCTATCCTCTGAAAAAGCAGTAGTTCCTGTTGCCCTTTTTGTCCCATAGGAATGATCAGCTTGCCGCCATCAACGAGCTGTTCCAGTAATGAAATTGGCAGGGTTTCAGGTGCTGCAGTAACGATTATTGCATCATAGGGTGCTTTTTCAGGCCAGCCCCAGCCGCCATCACTATAACGAGTCAGGACATTATTCAGTTTTAATTGACGAAATTTGTCTTTGGCATTGTCCAATAAAGGTTTAATTCGTTCCACACTAAATACGCTGAAAACAAGTTTGGACAAAATAGCCGTTTGATATCCTGAGCCGGTACCCACTTCAAGCACTTTTTTAACCTGACCGCCTTCTAACAAGAGTTCGGTCATACGCGCAACCATATAGGGTTGCGAAATGGTCTGACCATGACCGATAGGCAGAGAGATATTTTCATAAGCTCTGGTTGACAGTGCCTCATCCACAAACAAGTGTCTGGGTGTTGATGCCATGACTCTTAAAACATCTTCATTTTTGATATTATTCTCTCTGAGAATATTGATTAACCGATCCCTGGTTCGTTGTGACGTCATCCCTAGCCCTTTTATGGAGAGGCTCATAAAAAATTTACTCTTTTTTTCACAGAGAACTTAATCCTTATTTTATATTTAGACTTACAACTTACAACTTACAACTTACAACTTACAACCTTCTACTCAAAGCGTCTGCAACCATTGATTGAGACGCGCCTGTGTTTCATAGTCGGTTAAATCAATTTTTATCGGGGTTACTGATACCTGATTATGATTCAGTGCATAAAAATCAGTTCCAGGCCCTGCATCTGCTTCATCACCAACCGGTCCTAACCAATAGACTTTGCGATTTCTGGGATCCAGGGCTGCCACCGCCGGTTCTGCCTTATGTCTTTTGCCCAAACGAGTGCTCTGAATAGATTCCAGCTGGTCAAATTCAATATCCGGTACATTAATATTCAATATGATATCAGATGCCAGAGGTTCGGTTTGTAATTTCTGCACAATGTTTACAATAATACGTGCCGCTGTAGCAAAATGATTGCCGTCAAAACTACCTAAGGAGACAGCAATAGATGGCAATCCGAGAAAGCGTCCTTCCGTAGCAGCAGCCACCGTACCGGAATAAAGAATATCATCGCCCATATTCGGGCCGCGATTGATACCAGAAACAATAATATCGGGCGGATCATCTTTCAAAAGTGCAGTAATAGCAATATGTACGCAGTCTGTTGGCGTACCATTGATTGCAATAAAGCCATTCTCTGCCGTTTCCGGTAATAAGGGTCTATCCAGCGTTAATGAATTACTAGCACCACTGCGATCAGTTTGCGGGGCAACCACCGTCACACGGGCAATTTGCCTTAAATACTCAACAAGACAATTCAGCCCCTCAGCCAGATAACCATCATCATTACTAACAAGAATGTGCATTCAATTTCTTTTTCTAAGTGAATTCCGTACAAATTGACATCGGTAATTGTTTGTTTTACTTAAGCCACATGAGATAATACTTAAAATTTTACTATTTTCATATAGTTGCAGACATTTTTTTATATATTTGACTGATAAAATACATCACCATGACTAAAAAGCATACAGATGAGGATTTTTCCACTTTTCAAGAGGCCATAAAAGGCGTCAAAGCAATGAAAAATGATCGGATTGATCTCTATGCTTATCCCGCAAATACTCGTCCCTTCAAAGATAAAAGCCAATATAATGATGACCTGCATCATGTACTCTTATCCGATGAACAGGAATCCGCAGAAGTCTCTGGTGAAGAATTTCTCTTTTTTGCCCGGCCAGGCCTGCAATTCAAAGCTCAGAAGCAATTGCGACAGGGAAAAATTATAATTGATGATCATCTTGATCTGCATGGCCTGACAATTTCTGAGGCAAGAGAAACACTCCTGGATTTCATTCGCTTTGCTCAAAAACAGCAAATACGCTGCATTCGGCTGGTCCACGGTAAAGGCTATCGGGCATCAACTCAAAAACCGGTATTAAAAAACAAGATCAACAACTGGCTGAGACAGCATCCGGATATATTAGCTTTTTCTTCTGCACAGCCTAAAGATGGTGGTACCGGCGCACTCTATATTATTCTTAAAAGCGGGTGATATTAATCCCATAGATCAACTTCGATTCCATCCTCTCTCATTTTATCCGCACGACGCTGCACAAAGCGCTGAAACTCAGGTTCTGACAAATAGGCTTTGCTAATGATATAGTCAAATAGTGCTTCTATATGAAAACTTTTAAGATACGCTTCTGAGCGAAAAATCACCTCATGTCCCGCTGTTTTATTTGAAGGGCCGGGCTCATAAAATAATATTGAGGGTGTATAGTGAATTTTTAGTGCTTTAGCCAGCTCTTTCTGACTCAAACTTTGACCCTCAGGGCTAATAATACGTTGTTCTGAATTGATGTCTACCTGTGCAATGGAAAATTGCTGAAGCTGCTTATAAACAGGGAGTCGCCGGAAAATATCACCATGCAGTTCATCACATTCAGAACAGTCTCCCTGTTCAAATAAAATCATCACTGGTTTTTTACTGGTATTAATCAGACTTGCAAGATCATTGCCTTTATATATAAAATTTTCTGTTGGTTTCTTTACTGGCAGAGGTGATGTTTTTTTAATAGTTAACTGAACTTTTTCTGATTTTAATAAAACAGAATCTAATGCTGCAGAAAATTTATCCGGAGCATAATAACCATTCATGCGGAATTGAGAGTGACCCTTTTTATCAAGAAAAACCAGAGTTGGTGTAAACATAATATTCATTTGTTTAGCAAACTCTTTCTCAGAAAGTTCATCGCCTGATAATAAAGTGACTGTTTTATCCCCCCACATATTGATTTCGAGCAACTCAAAATATTGTCTCATTTTATCAACAATATCTTTACGAGAAAAATTATCCGCTAATAATTTTTTACAATAAGGACAACCATCCTGATGAAAATAGAGAATGATCTGCCGGTTATTGTCATTAGCATCCTCAAGTTCATCCTGTAGTTCCAGGAATGAATCTTTGAACCAGTCTGGCTTTTCATAAAAACCCGGATTGACCATGCCTTTATCTAATTGACCTTCACTGGCAGAAAGAGCAGCAGCGGAAAATAGAGCTAAGCAGCAAACCAATAGAAATTTTTTCATCATAATGAACCTGATTTCAGTGATAGAACATAATCCATACTCTTTGTACCCTCAGTTTAGACGATAGGCAAAGAGCTGCCTGATTTAAGCGTCAAAAAACAGTCAGCATCACACCCCTAAAACAAAAAGATTATAAGTCATTGTTATTAAGTTGTTTTTTAGAAAACATCAAAGTTGGCATGTTATAAGCATAAGACATGTGTAAGAGAAAATAAATGATTAATCTGGTGAAATAAAATGGCAATTCCAACATTATCTATTGTAGAGGGGTCATACACCGTTGATATGAAAGCTCAAAACAATATAATCAGCAAAACAATTGATAAGCTCAATGCTGACAAGCAGTCATTATTAGAACTCTCCAATAAGCTGCACTCAAGTCTTGAACTGAACAATTTGATGACATTATTTGAACTGGATATTAGCCCCATTTTAAATCTTGATGATGTGATATACCAGGCACCGGGAAATTCTGACTCAATTGATACTAAAGGTCGTCATCTGGTTTCCTATCAATTAGTCTTACATCAAAAAGACCTGGGTGAAGTTGCCTTGATAAGGCGCACTCGTTTTACTCAAAAAGAACAAAATTTTATTGAAAAAATTCTGCTTGCCCTGCTGTCACCGCTTAATAATGCGCTTGATTATCTGCAAGCTATAAATCTTGCTTCACTTGATCCACTGACGGGTGTTTTTAATCGTTTTGCGATGGACAGCATGGTTGCAAGAGAAATTGACTTATCTCAGAGAAATGACACACCATTATCAATGCTTGCCATTGACATTGATTTCTTCAAAAAAGTGAATGATACCTATGGCCATGCCTTTGGTGATTGTGTCCTTAAACATCTGACAGAATGTATCAAACAATGTACTCGAACAACTGATGCAATGTTTCGTTATGGCGGTGAAGAATTTAATCTTTTGCTGAATAATACTGATATGACAGGTGCACAGGAACTTGCCGAAAGAATTCGTCAAAATATTGAGCAAACACCTTGCCTATGCGATGGCCAGAGCATCAATATTACCATCAGCACAGGTATTAGTATTTTAACTAAGAATGACACTCAGGCAAGCTTCTTCAAACGTGCCGATGATGCTCTATATCAGGCAAAATCAGCAGGGCGAAATCAGGTCATCACTGCTGACATCCAATAGCAGGCCGGCAAAATATAAAAACAATTTTTTGACGAACAAAAATTCTCTTTAGTTCACAGTTTTTTTTTAATATTTTGCTATACTTCAGTTAAAAACCACTGTCATAACTGAGAAGAAGACCTTTCATAACCGAGAAGAAGACTATGAACCAAGAGCACCTTGATAAATTGATTGCAACGGGTTACAAACTTATTGCTCTGGAAACCGATTCACCAGAACACTCTATCAATGACTTTCGCCCCCTGGTCAGAGAAGGCAAAGCAATCTACCAATGGGAAAATAATACGGGCCTGAGCCGTATGGAAGTTTCACACATCAATATCCCGAACACCAAAACCCCTGAAATGCTTTTGAACCATATAAAGCAAAGTAAACTGTATGGAATTTATCTGCTTGTCGGCTTCAACAGTCATATTTCCAAACCCGGCATACTAGCAACACTGAATCAAATTGCCAATGATACCAATAGCAATAAAGTCATTATATTTATCGATAACAGCTTTGATTATCCTTATCAATTACTGAGCGAACTGCTGATCACTCAGGAGCCTGAAGTCAGAGCTCGCACTTCAGATGAGCAGATTGCTTAACTATTTATAGCCTTATAGCCTTATAGCCTGTTCGAGGTTTACCGACGTCTGGTTTGCGGCTTCTTTTTCTTCTGCGACTTTCTTCTATTATCAGGCATCACCAGACGCTTTTTATTTTTACCACGCTGGCTGCTGAGCGGATTAATAATTCGACCACGATGATCCATTTCAGGTTTGTTAATGTGCAGGTCGACGCTTTCATAAAGATCCAGCATCTGCTTTTCATCTAAATCTTCCCAGCGGCCTGGTTTTTGTCCCCGGGGGAGTTTAACGCTGCCATAACTTATTCGCTGTAATCGGCTTACGGTGATCCCCAGGGACTCCCACATACGGCGAACTTCACGGTTACGACCTTCTTTCAATGTGACGTGATACCAGTGATTAGCACCCTGCCCGCCCTGATAACTGACTTTGTCAAAATGTGCCATACCATCTTCCAGAGCAATACCTTCTTTAAGCTGTTTAACATTATCATCAGTGACTTCACCCAGAACACGAACCGCATATTCACGGACAATTTCACTGGAGGGATGCATCAGTAAGTTAGCCAGTTCACCGTCATTGGTCAGCAAAATAAGACCCGATGTATTAATATCAAGACGCCCGACAGAGATCCAGCGTCCTACTTTAAGACTGGGCAAATCATCAAAGATTGTTTTGGAATGCTCCGGATCATTGCGACTGCATATCTCACCTGGTGGTTTATGATAGACGAGTACTCGTTGTCTGGGCTTTTCCCAGGCAATGAATAATTCCTTATCATCCAGAAAAATTCGTTCTGAACCATTCACTCTGTCACCAAGCTGAGCAGTGCGCCGGTCAATTTTAATTCTGCCCTGAGCAATCAAACGTTCTGTTTCACGCCGGGAAGCATGGCCCGAACGGGCAATGACCTTTTGCAGTTTTTCGCCTTCAGGCTGCCATTCCTGCACATCTCTTGCAGATGCTTCCCTTTCTTCCTGCTCAATAAACTCCTCTTTAGAAGGTAAGTCTTCATTCTTCTTAAAGATTCTGTCCGATTTTGGCGACTTATAATAATTGGTCATAGTATGGCGTCTTTTTAAAATTCAACTAGTATGCAGATATTCACATAATACAGATTATACCATCATTCCAGTATTCCATCGCTTATACAAAAAGAAAAAGAGGATTCTTCATATTATTGCAGCAGGAAGTACCACTTTAGCAACACTCTTTGCATGAAAATAAATTCTATAAAGTTTTTCCATCAATGACATTTCCATACGTGCTTTTTCCAGATAGTTGGTTTCTTCGCTACCGAGATGACTTGATTTTCTTATTAAGATTTCATTTTGATAAGATTTTATATCTGCTTTTCTGTTAATAACTTTTTCAGCAAGCAGTTGATCGTCTTCACTAATCGCTTTGACTGCATCCTGTAGTGAATGACAGACATCCTGATAATAACTTTTCAATAACTCCCGGGTAATCTCGCTGGGAAGTTGATCACTTTCTATATAATGAATGGCTAATTCAGACAGCTCATTGGCAATGACATCAGAAATGTCATTCAGATTGGTTGTGGCGGTCATCAGTGCCTGAAAATCCATACTTTCTTTATCCGTTAACTCCTCTTTTCTCAATTGGCTCAGAAATTGGAGAATGGCTTCATCCAGAATTTTAACTTTATGATCAATTGAGATAACTTTTTCAATTTGTTTGTGATCTTTAGCCGCAATTGCAGGTTGAACGGCATGCAGCATGGTATTCACTAGCCCCCCCATGTGCCCCAGTTCCATTCGAACCTGTTCCAGAGCAATAGAGGGTGTTTCAAGCGCATCAGAGATAATATATTTTGGTTCAATAATGATCCCTTTTTTCTTCACAGGTGTGGGTGCCAGACGGGTTGCAAGTTTGGCAAACCAGCCGGTAAAACCTAAAAATATAATGGTGTTAACGACATTAAATAAGGTATT
>DAOVUK010000273.1 GCA_030632625.1 Gammaproteobacteria bacterium | reverse complement strand
TCAGCAAAACTACCATTGCTGCCGTTCGGATAAGTGCTTCTAAGGCCGACTGCCGGGTAGACTGGTGCGTCTGACTGGGGACGCTCAAGTCCATCCATGGAACGCTTAATGAAAACATCCCTGTTTTCAGATACCCCATTCAGACGCACCAGTCCACCCGACATTCTCTACGGCATTTATCCTCTCTCTCGCTGTCCAAAATCTAGATCAAGAGCCAAAGAAAATCAACAACAAATAGATTGTATACGACTGATTTTGCATTCTTTTTCTTTTGACTTTAGTCTTTCTTTTGATTTTGGACGCCCACAGTGAGAAACATGGTGAAGTGAGTGATGGCGGTTGTTAAACGTAACCATTTCCGAACGGCTCCTTTGGTAGTAAACCGACAAAAGTACACAAATTTATGAAGAACCAAAAAACGATGCTTAATAGTTTAAACACAATTTTTTTAGTTGTTTCACTTATACAATATTCTGCCCCAGTCTGTTATGAAAGAGACTTTACTGTATTGACAGGGATCATTTCTGAACCCTGTTTAACAGGACTAAAATGATCGCCGACAAGTCTGAGTAATAACCAGGCGGTTATTAATTGCAGAACAATCAATAAAAATGAAGAGCCCATGTAAAAAGTTCCAAATTTACTAATAATTCCACTTGCAACCATCACCTTGTTTAAAACAAAATGTCCCATGACAACCAAAGCAACTCCGGGGCAAATCAAAGCGAAAGTGACTGGAGAATTTTCTTCGTGGTTAAATACTGCCTGGAAATAATTCATCCGTTTCATAACAGCCCAGCCCATTAGTGCAAACTTGACTTCCTCCTCCAGCTAAAGCAAGAGGATTCCTGCATGTTAAAGGCAGGTGAAAAACTCTCACGAGTTTTCAGGTTTCTGCTTCATAGTACATTGCCCAGGGAGGCATGAGCTTGGTTTTTGCACATACAGTGTTCCCTTAGCTTAATCTTCACTTAAGGTTGAAAAGCTATCATTCTAAACCTCTGGTCACTTATTTTTCTAACTTTGAAACTCGCTGCGCTCAAACAGTCAAAGTTAGAAAAACAGGCAAGCACAGACTTTTAGTAAACAATACTGCATAGTTAGCATAAAAATTAATACAACAAAGGAAACATTAAATGCTCAGGATAATCATAATTACTTTTACCATTTTAATCATGGCTGCTTTTGTTGAGGCAAATGAGTTAGCACTCAGCGATGACTATTCCGTGACTCGTGGGGGTCGTCTCTATGATAAGTGGTTTAAAATTAATGAGAATGGAATCAAGCCGGAAGGTGAAAATCCTGTCTATCCTGATACTGGAAAATATAAAGGCAACAAACACAGTGACTTTCGTTGTAAAGAATGTCATGGATGGGATTATCAGGGTAAAGATGGTCAATATGGCAATGGTAAACACTATACCGGTTTTAAAGGTGTATTGGATGCAAAAAACATGAGTAGTAAGCAACTTATAAAAATACTTCGTGACAGCAACCACAACTTCTCAAATGACATGCTTTCTCATAGAGATGTCAACGATACTATCAATTTTCTTCAGAAAGGCACAATTGATATGAGCCGGTTTATCTCTGAAAATGGCGAGCCCAAAGGAGATCTGAAACTGGGTGAAGCCTATTATCAAACTATCTGTTCAGGTTGTCATGGCCTGGAAGGTAAAGATGAAGATACTGCTCCGCCATTAGGGGAATTAGCAAATAAAAACCCCTGGGAAGTACTACACAAAATTCGTATGGGACAACCCAAGGCGGAGATGCCCGCACTTTATTCACTTGATCCTCAGGTAGCCGTTGATATTGTTAAATATCTTAGAGTTTTACCGAAGGAGTAAGCTTTGTTTTTGGTAGCTGCTGTTTATTTGCGCTGCCATTGTCCGGATTGAGTTTGATACATCCAGCCGGATGAGATTTTATTTATCCAGGTTTTAGTGAATGTTTTTTGAATATCAGACTGCCATTCAGGATGTCCATTGGCATTGGCAATTTCTGAATAAAGAGCCATGCGATCGCGATTTTCTGATTTTATGAGTTTTTTTACAGTCGATTTTTGTTTAATAGATAAACTGGCATTACTGACGCTGGCAATCAGGCCATTATTGGTAAAACCAACAGCACCGGAACTATAATACGGACGTAGCTTTGACTGGCGTTTTTCCATACTGTTTCGAATGGAACGAATTTTAGGTGAATTAATTGAAATATTTGCCTGCCCTGCTTCTGCTGCAGGAATGATAAAATCAACAATTGCCACTAATGGATTTGCCCAAAAGTGACGGCTGTTTAACTGGCTTTGTGTATTTTCTATTTTATTTTCTGAATTTTTCTTCTGTTCAATATCAGGCGCATCATACTTTAATACATCATCAACAATTAGTTCCGCCGCTTTTTCAGCCGCCGCCGCAGGGAAATAGATATTAATCGTCACACAGGAAATCAGCGTTAAACTGAGCAGCATGACTGATAACAACTGATGAAAAGAATGTCTATTATCAATTTGTAAATTTGTTTTCATAATTTCCACCATTGGTTCCAATTTCTTAGTTAAATTTTTAGTTTAGCTGATTCTAAAGTTGTTCAATAGAATCAGCTCGGGCATAAAATGATCATGTCACATAGACACTGAATAAAGCCTGAATAGTGAGCAATGAGATGCTATTATTCAATGACTGCTTCATTTGCCAATTGAATTGCTTTGAGCCGTGAAGTCAGCACCTGCCAGTTAACCTGACGTTGAAATCCCATGACATCAATTCGTGGTATGCCGCCGCCTTTAACAATATAGTAGCTATTTCCTTTTGCTTCAATACCTGACATATGACAAATATTATTTTTTAGTTTACAGCTTAAACCTATCTTGTCATAGCGAAAGGTTTCAAAAAAACTGAGAAAGCTTCTGGATAATAAACCCGAAGCACCACCAAGACTGGATAAATTATCAATGGCTCGCTGACTGATTCGATGGCTGCTTTTATCATTTTTCGGAGTTCGAATATAGGCATCAAAGGCAACCGGCTCCCAGGCGCTTAATTCTAAACCAGTCAATTTGCCTTCAACACGGCCTTCTATTTCACCAAAATTATAGGTTTTAGTTAAAGATTTCAGATTGAGATTATTTAAATCTATATTGGCAAACAATTGAGCATAGTCTTTTAATGGCTCATCAATTTGTAAGTCTTTGATAATTATCACACCATCAAAAAGATGCAGCATCAATGCACCGCCAATAGTCAGATGTTTTTCATTGTATGTGGTCGAAGGGATCACCGCAGATAAAGTCCCATCAAGCAATGGCCAGTCAAAATAACTGGATAATAATGACATTGAAACCGGCTTTATCATACCATCCACAGTCAAGGTGAATCCCTCACTTTTATTGTGAGCGGCTTGTTGTGAAATTTGAGAATTTGCCTGCGGATTTGTTTGCGGAAATATTTGTGAAACTTCAAGGCTATTAATATGCAAAGCACCATCAAAAATAGGAATATCTGTTTCCCTGGTGAGTTTTAAAAAGTCATTATGAGTAATAAAATTAAATTGTGATGCACCAAGAGGCAAATGATTGAGTGTAAGTTCTTGCCATGACAGCTGACTTTCTGCTACCGGACTTGATTTTTGCTTGTGGCTTTTATCAACATTATTCCAGTGTATTTTTCCATTTAGCTCAAGTAGTGATATTGTTTCGTCAAATGCCATAGAAAAATTTTTAAATCGTGTTGTTACTTCAATTGTATTATTCTTCTTATCTGCATTTACTGAGACACCACCCTCTATTTGTAATTCTTCATAATCAGTCCCCGACAGAATATTGTTCAGATAAGCCTGATTAAATCCAAACAGATTTTTTATATCAATTTGAGCATTTAACTGATGAAGTTTTAAGACATCATGTAATAGAACTTTGCCTTGTGACTTAAACGTAAAAAATCCTTTTGATGACAGTTCAAAACGTGAAAAATTTATTGAGTTGCTGCTCTGATAATTAAATTGAGTGCGTATACGTTCATTGCCATTAAGGACAATATAAATGTCATTTTGAAAAATTTCACCCTGATGAGCATCAATAGATAATGAAACCTGATAGTTCCCGGAGGCACTTGTCCGCAATTTTTTATTTGGCTTATGCAGCAGATTAAAGCTAAAGTCAAAAGCTAATTTTTCAGCCAGATCATCACCATACTCATAGTGACCATCATGCAAATTGCCAGTCAGTTTGATTGCATCAAGTCTGCCATCATTGCCTGCATTTGAAGAAAGAATACCGGAAGCCTGACCGGAAAAATTGATAATTGCACCTGCATTTTCAAGTTTATCAATAATATCTGTCTTTTTCTCCTGAGATAAATAATATTTAACAT
Source organism: Gammaproteobacteria bacterium (assembly GCA_030632625.1). GTDB lineage: Bacteria > Pseudomonadota > Gammaproteobacteria > GRL18 > GRL18 > GRL18. Next base: position 894 of record DAOVUK010000273.1, on the reverse strand, counting down.
AGGGATTTAAAAATTGATAATCCAGATTTTTTGCCTTAAAAGTGGTCTGCCATCTATCACCCTTTAGATTAAATTTGAACGATAAATCACCCGTACCAATATTGAACTGTTCAATAGTCAGATTAAGATCATCATCAGCAATGTCATAATTGATTAAAAAATCTGCTGAAGTGATTTGTTGCGCTGCTATTCCCTTAAACAAACCTTTAAAAGAAACGCGACCTTTATCACAGCTGAACTTATTTTCTTCAAATGAAACATCATGGCAGGAAACTTCCAGGGTGGTAATTTTCGTATAAGGTTGAGGCAGTTGAAGTTTTGACAGATCAATTTTTAATTTGACCGGTGTTGAAGTGAGATCCAGTGTTAATGCTAATTGATCAAGTTTAAATTGTTTAAGCAGTTGATTTTTTTTCTTTAAATCCGATAAGGATTTAGAATCAATGTTTTCAGACTGTGCTAATAACTGTTCAAGCGAAATCCGCTCAACAAAGATCTGAATTGTATCAACTGAAAACGAATTGTGTGTCACCAACAGGCAGGACAAAAACAGTAAGATAAAAAATAACCTGTATCTTGTCTGTTTAATCAGCATAATAGCAGTCTAAATGACGTCAGTTTAAATAAAAGCCATCAGGCCGGAAATACTCCAGTTGATAGATAACGATCACCCCGATCGCAAATAATGACGACAATGGTGGCATTTTCAACACTTTCAGAGAGTTTAAGTGCTGCAGCTACCGCACCACCCGATGAAACGCCGGCAAAAATACCTTCTTGTGCAGCCAGTTGCCTCACCGTGCTTTCTGCCTACTCCTGATCGACATCCATAACCAGATCAACCTCATCCGGATGGTAAATTTTAGGCAGATATTCTTCCGGCCAGCGTCGAAT
>DAOVUK010000533.1 GCA_030632625.1 Gammaproteobacteria bacterium | reverse complement strand
GCCTGATGAGAAAAAACATATTGCAGAGCTTCTTCAATTCCCCCACCACCCGCTCTGGTGTCCACATGGCCGCTCTGCAAACCTTTTTTAATAACCACACCTTTATTGAGCTCTAAGGCACGATCCAGTACCGGATCATCGGTATGATCTGTACTATTACGTGTGGCCATAACGACATCGGTATGTTCAACTGTCCAGAGACCACCTGCTGTGGTTTTTGTTGACAGGCCAATGGCGCGAATAAGACCTTGCTGTTTTAATTTCTGCAGAGTCTCAAGCACATCTTCATGTTCTATCACTCGTTGATCATCACCATCTGAATGTACCAGCACCACATCCAGATAATCGGTTTTTAGTTTTTTCAAACTGTTTTCAATGGTTTTACGAGTTGTCTGTGCCGTAAAATCAAAATGAGAACGGCCGTTTTCAAATGCTTCTCCTACTTTAGAAACAATCACCCAGTCCTGTCGATTGCTCAGCAACTGCCCCAGACGTTCTTCACTATGACCATAGGCAGGTGCCGTATCCAGTAAATTAATACCCAGCTCCTGACTCAGAGACAGGAGTTCCAGCACCTGCTGATCATCCGGAATTTTAAATGTCCAGGGATACTTAACCTGCTGATCACGGCCAAACTTAACCGTTCCCAAACCCAGAGGACTGACCTGAATGCCTGTTTGCCCTAATTCTCTTGTGTGCATCATAACCAGTTGTCTACCTTTTCCCAGGGAAGCTGACTTGTTTTTGCCGGTATCAGCGGTGTTGATTTGTTATTCTGCATAAGCACTGGCTGAGCGTTCCTGGTTATTTTTAAGCGCTCTATTTCAGCCATCACTTTATCCACCATAACCGGTGCCATAGCCAGTTTAACCGGCCATGCCGTGATTATTCCCTGTTCTGTGAACACCGCAGGCTCTACCGGGCGACTGCCGTCAGGCATTTTCGGCTCAGCCCGGTCAATCGCCAGAGCTGACCACTTGCATTGTGAAAAATCCATCCAGGGCATCAGACTGTGCAGTTCTTTTTTAGCTCTCTGCGTTTGTTCTTCAACAGTACGGCCCACCCCTTTTTCGGCAATTTCGCCGCCCAGATACCAGACCGTCCGGGTTTGCCCGTCAGCCTCTGCGGATAAGTGAGCAGCAGATAAAGAATGCGCGGTAATAGTCATTTTGGGTAATGCACTGACGCCAAGGCAATGGGCATACATTCTGGGTAAGACTGATTCCCGGGCTATGAGCATAGGCATCAGCAAAGGACGTCGCTGCATTTGCGGCTGTTTGATGCTCAGACTTGCCAGCAATTTTTCATTACCTGCACCTGCTGTCAGAACAATGCTGCGGGCAAGAATATTGATACCATCAGGTGACTGTATGCGGTATAAATTTTCTGCCATTGAATCATCATTAGCTGATAAGGCGATTATTTTTTCAATGCGCGCCTGAAAAATAACAGCAGAAAATTGCCCCCGGATGGCTTCAATAACGCTTTGAATATCCAGTACCGATTCGTCTAATTGATACAGTTCACCATTAAAGCCCGGTTGATTAAAAGGCG
>DAOVUK010000031.1 GCA_030632625.1 Gammaproteobacteria bacterium | reverse complement strand
CCCGAGGGTTTAAACAGGCTGAATTCCAGATTATTACTTAAACCTGTTTGCGAAATTTCAACCAGCAAATCGGCCACTTCTGTTTTTTGTGGTAATTGTCTTAACATGGAGCCAAAGCGTTTTTCCATTTCAACCATTTGTGACTTATAGGCTTCAAGATTGGCCGCTTTTCCCTGCTTGGCCTTAAATTCTTTCTTCAGCGGTTCTTCTTTACTTTCAACCTTTTCAAGTTCAGCAATCTTATCCTGAGTAAAATAATAGAAACCGACGCCCAAAACGACTGCAAAAACAAGAAAAATGGCTGATAATCTTGCCCCAAGAGGCCAGCCGCCTATATTTTCAAAATCCAATTCATTTATATTCATGGCGCTTACCCCTTACCCTTTATCTTTTTTTTCTTTTTGTCATCGGGATTGGCTTGTTGTGACGTAAGAGTAAACTGGCTATAACCATCTTCTCCACCTTTCTTTTTGCTCTGAATAACTTTTAAATTTGGATTTTTTAACCATTCTGCGCGCTCAATATTTCGCATATAAGCAGAAACCCTGGCATTGGATTGTGCCACGCCATTAAAAGTCAGTGATTTTTTCTTCTGCACGAATTTTGTCAGATGAACGCCCTCAGGCAGCACCTTAACCAGCTCATCAAGCATATGGACGCTATCGGAACGATTACCCTGCAGCTCCTGGATAACATTCATCCGTGCCAGCAAATCTCTTTTTTTCTTTTCCAGCGCCTTAATCTCGGCAATGGCTTTCTCAACTTTTTTAATTTCACTTGTTATATAACTATTACGAGAGCTTTGGTAATCAATCATCGCGCCAAGCTGCAGCTGTACTGCCAGAACGACTACAGCACCAATAATTGCCGCGCCTGCAAGCATGCCATAAAACTGCTGCTCTATTTGTTTGCGCCGTTCTTCGCGCCAATTGAGTAAATTAATTCTGGCCATTTAATCAAAACTCCTTAATGCAAGTCCACAGGCAATCATTAGTGCCGGGGCATCATTACTGAGTACCTGCGCCTTGATTTTGGACGATAGTGTCATATTCGCAAATGGATTTGCTATAGAGGTACTGATACTCAAACGTTCTTCAATCATTTGATCAATATCAGGTATGGATGCACTGCCGCCAGCTAAAACAATATGATCAACCGAACTGAATTGGCTGGAGGAAAAGAAAAATTGTAATGAGCGACTTATCTGCTGTGTCATCGCTTCTTTAAATGGTTCTAACACTTCCGGGATATAGGTATCGGGTAAGCCGCCCTGTTTTTTTGCCATACCGGCTTCTTCATATGACAAACCGTAACGACGCTGAATTTCTTCAGTGAGCTGCTTGCCGCCAAAAACAGCTTCGCGAGTATAAATGGTTTTCAGATCATGCAGGACACTTAAGGTCGTCATGGTTGCGCCAACATCAAAAACCGCAACAGTCATATCTTCTGCGCCATTAGGCAACTGCGGCGCAAGCAATGAAAAAGCATTCTCCATCGCATAGGCTTCAACATCAATAACCTTAGAGGTCAGGCCGCCCAAATCAGCAGCAGCGACACGAACATCCACATTTTCGCTTCGAGAAGCGGCCAGCAGGACATCCATTTGTTCCGGAGATGTTTCACTGGGTCCCTGGACTTCAAAATCAAGATTGACTTCATCAAGTGAATAAGGAATATACTGGTCAGCCTCAACCATAATCTGACTTTCCAGTTCATCGTCAGATAAGTCAGCCGGCATCTGAACAATTTTGGTAATAACTGCCGAACCGGCAACTGCCATCGCGGCATTTTTTTGTCGTGTTCCCGAACGCTTTACTGCTTTTCTTACCGCGTCACCCACAGCATCAACATCAGTGATGTTTTTCTCAGCAACTGAATTAGGCGGCAAAGGTTCAACAGTATATGCCTCAACCCTGTACTTGCTGCCGCTTTTGGATAACTCCAGCAATTTTACCGCAGATGAGCTGATATCAACTCCCAGCATATTTTGTGCTTTAGTTCCGAATAATTTTGCAAAAGCCAAAACCAAATCCTTTATTATTAGAGTATTACTGGTCGAACCTCTATTGAAATAAACGTCATTCAATGGTAGATAAAAACCAAAAGTAGCATATTTTTTCAATAACTTACAAGATAATCATAATACATTAGATTAATTTTGCAAGTCTCTCATAAAAAATAGCAATTAATTGAACTATTATCAAGTTTTCTTTTCTAATTTAGACCACAAATGAGAAACATACAAAGTTGAAAACAATTTTAATGACAATTGAGTCACTATTTTTCTTTATTTATCTTTCTCAGGCTGTTTTTCATGATTAAATTTATTGCTTAGAGCAACTAATTCAATAAGAGCATTCAGTAATAATATTCATCAAAAAAAGCTTTTTGTTTCACTTCAATTAGTTAGAAGATATTCATATGTTAGTACATCAAATACCAGAATCAAGGAAGCCAGCAATTATTTTTCAAAAACAAGTGTGATATCACAAAAAAAGCTCTATAATCACATGATTATATTAATATCAACCTGAGCTATTATGCGCCGTTTATACCAACTTTTTCTGACTCTCCTCACACTTTTTCTTACCGTTGCAGTGATTTCTGTAATTGCAATCACGTCTGCTTATTTCTTTCTGGAACCCAAATTACCAGAAATTGATGTATTAAAAGATGTACAACTGCAAGTTCCGCTGCGGGTATATTCCACTGATAAAAAGCTGCTGGCTGAGTTTGGCGAAATGAAGCGTGAGCCGGTGGAATATCATGAGATACCTGAAAGATTAATTCAGGCGGTCATTTCAGCAGAAGATGAAAGCTTCTTTTCACATCCGGGGGTCGACTACAAAGGCTTACTCCGGGCGGTTATACATCTGATAAAAACAGGTACAAAGGGCCAGGGCGGCAGCACAATTACCATGCAGGTTGCCAGAAATTTCTTCTTAACCCGGGATAAAACGTATCTGCGCAAAATTAATGAAATCTTTTTATCTTTAAAAATTGAAAAAGAGTTGTCAAAACAAGAAATTATGGCGCTCTATATGAATAAAATTTATCTGGGACATCGCTCATACGGCATCGCTGCTGCGGCCAAAGTTTATTATGGCAAACCGCTGGATGAACTATCACTCGAACAATATGCAATGATTGCAGGCTTACCGAAAGCCCCGTCAAAATATAATCCTGTCACCAACCATCAACGAGCGACTATTCGCAGAAATTATGTTTTGTCCAGAATGCGTCAGTTAAATTACATTTCTCAGGAACAGTACAATAAATCATTGCAAATCGTTGATAATGCAAAGATCCACTCTGCTGACATTGAGGTTGAGGCACCTTATGTTGCGGAAATGGTGCGTGCACAAATGGTTCACAAATATGGTAAAGATGCTTATACAACAGGTTTCAATGTCTATACGACTATTTCTGCTACGATGCAGACAGCGGCTAATAAAGCACTTCGCTCTGCCTTAATGAGCTATGAACACCGGCATGGTTATAAAGGTACCCTGGGTCATTATGACTTAGCAGCCAATACACCAATTTTAGAGCTGGTAGAGTTACTGAGCGATTTCAGACCCGTTGGTCACCTGCAGCCTGCATTAATCACTTCTATTTTAGAGCAGCCGGCAGAAAAACCCTCTGCAGATAAAAAAACTAAAAAACCCAAAAGCAATCAATACGCACAACTGTTACTAAAAGACGGCAGTACAGCGGCTTTACCCTGGAAACACATCAAGTGGGCAAGAAAATACATCAATGATCGCCGTATGGGTCCCCAGCTGAAAAAAATTGAAGATGTACTCAATGCCGGCGATATCATTTATGTAGAGCAACTCAAAAATAAAGAATATGCTCTGGCACAAATTCCGGAAGCATCAGCAGCACTGGTATCGCTTAACCCGCAAAATGGTGCAATTAATGCTTTGACGGGTGGGTTTGATTTCTATTACAGTAAATTTAATCGCGTCACACAGGCTAAGCGCCAGCCCGGCTCAAACTTTAAACCCTTTATTTACTCAGCCGCATTAAACAAGGGCTATACCACAGCCACGCTGATAAATGATGCACCGGTTGTGTTCAAAGACAGTTATCTTGAAGGTTTCTGGCGCCCTGACAACTACAGTGGTAAATTCTTTGGCCCGACCCGGTTACGCAAAGGCTTAATAAAATCCAGAAATCTGGTGTCTATTCGCATACTGCGTGATATTGGCATTAATTATGCCATTGATTATGTACAGCGTTTTGGTTTTATGGAGAATGAGTTACCCAAAAATCTTTCTCTGGCTCTGGGCAGTGCAACCCTGACGCCAATGCAAATTGCCCGCGCTTATGCTATTTTAGCCAACGGTGGATACGACGTGAAACCATGGTTTATTGAGCGTATTGAAAGTCCTCATCACAAGATCATTTTTGAGCAGCAATACAGCAGTGTCTGCAGTAAGGACTATCCACTGGAAAGTTGCCCTGAAGATAAAAGCCTGCATGCCCTCCGTGTGGTAGACGAAGATAACGTCTTTTTAATGACCACCATTATGCGTGATGTCATAAAGTACGGGACGGGAAGAAAAGCACTTAAACTGGGACGCAATGATTTAGCTGGAAAAACCGGCACCACCAATGATCAGCTGGATGCCTGGTTCTCTGGATTTAACCGTCAGGTGATGGCCACAGCCTGGGTAGGATTTGATACGCCCCGCTCATTAGGGCGGCTGGAATTTGGCGGTACCGCATCGCTGCCCATGTGGATGAGTTTTATGGAAGTTGCTTTGCAGGATATGCCCGAACAAGCCTTAATTGCTCCGGAAAATATTGTTACCGTAAAAATTGATTCTGAAACAGGACTGCTTGCTGCCGGCAGCTCCAAAAAAACACAATATGAGTTTTTTGTAGAAGGCACGGAACCGCAGCGTTCCAGTATCGAGTCTGGCTCAACAGCCGTTTACGGGACAAGCATTGAAGCTGCGAATGAAGAACTCTTTTAAGGATCTTCGCTCTAAGAAAAAACACTCTAAATCAAGCTCCAGGCAAAAGCAGCAATATAAACTTCGCCAGCAAATTGCAGTTGAAACAGCACGCTTAATGAGCGAAGAAGGTATTGATAATCTGCAAAATGCCCGGAAAAAAGCTGCCCATGAGCTTGGTATTCATGATGAACATGTATTGCCTGACGATAAAGAGATCCTGTATGAAGTAAAAATACATCAATCTTTATATCAATCATCCTCTCATGAACAACTATTAAAAAATTTGCGTGCAACAGCGCTCAATGCCATGAAGCTATTTAATGTCTTCAAACCCAGATTAATGGGTTCCGTGCTTCTGGGACATGCCCATGAGCACAGCAGTATCGACATTCTGCTTATGGCAGATTCACCTGAAGAAATTGCAGTATTGCTGATGGCGCACGACATTCCTTATCAACTTCGGGACTGGAAATTATACTTCAGCAAACCTAAGTCTAAGTCCAGATCTAAACATAATACGCAAGCTGTACCAGCCTATCAGTTTTACGCAGATAAACACCTGATTAACCTAATCGTGCTGTCAGAAAATCAAAGAAAATTGACCCCTTTAAATCCAGGCAACTGGCAAGCCATACAAAAGGCTTCCCTCACACAAGTTGAGGCAATGTTAGAATAAGGTAAATTGCATTTAGTGATACGAGCGAAGAGACGTTGCATGCAAAGTCTCTACCATGATTAATATTTTATTTGAAAATTAAAAGGTCTATAAGGCTTTCTGGCAACACCACTATCGATTGCCGCCTGAGCGACCGCAGGCGGCACGGTTGCCATTAATCTGGGATCAAATGGTTTGGGAATAATATAATCCGGGCCAAAAGTCAGACTATCCATACCATAAGCCTGCAGCACCTCTTCGGGGACAGGGAGTTTGGCGAGTTGCGCCAGAGCCTTGACCGCTGCAATTTCCATTTGGGTATTAATTGTTGATGCCCTGACATCCAGTGCACCGCGAAAAATAAAGGGAAAGCCCAGCACATTGTTCACTTGATTGGGGTGATCTGAACGCCCGGTTGCCATAATTAAATCATCCCGAACTGCTCGCGCCACATTCGGTGCAATCTCAGGTTCAGGATTGGACAGGGCAAAAATAATGGGCTTATCAGCCATTACAGCAACCATTTCAGCTGAAACCAGATTTGCACCTGAAACACCAATTAGGACATCAGCATCCTGCATCGCATCAGCCAATGTTCGATCATCTGTTTCTGTAGCAAATTCCATTTTATAGATATTGAGATCTTTACGGCCATTGTGAACCACACCTTTTCGATCAATTAAATTGATCTGATGTTTTTTTATGCCCAGAGCCACCAGAAGGCGCATAGATGCAATACCAGCCGAACCGGCACCGATACAGACAATCTTAATTTTATCCAGGGATTTTTTCTGGATTTCCAGGGCATTGAGCAGGCCTGCTGAGATGATAATAGCCGTGCCATGCTGATCATCATGAAAAACCGGAATATCCAAACGTGATTTTAAAATTTTTTCGATTTCAAAGCAGTGCGGAGCCGCAATATCCTCAAGATTAATTCCCCCAAAAGTCGGTGCAATATTAACCACCGTTTCAATAAAAGATTCCTGTGAGGGTGCATTCACTTCCAGATCAAAGACATCAATGCCGGCAAACTGCTTAAATAAAACCCCTTTACCTTCCATAACAGGTTTCCCTGCCAGGGCGCCGACATTACCCAGGCCTAATACTGCCGTACCATCGGTAATGACTGCCACCAGATTACCCTTACTGGTATATTTATAGGCTAACTCTGGATCTCTGGCAATTTCCCGTACCGGTTCTGCAACACCCGGAGTATACGCCAGAGATAACTCATCCTGTTGTTTACAGGGTTTACTGGGAATCACACTGATCTTTCCCGGAATGGGAGAGGAATGATAATTCAGAGCTTTTTCACGTAAAATTTCTTGTTGTTTTTTATCAATATTATCAGACATTAGCCATCTCAAAGCCGGTTAAAGTTGTTTAGATCAAAATCGGGTCACATAGTATAAACAGTATAGACATAAAAAAAAACCGTAACTATTCAGCGTATTCATCTTTTACCACATAACTGCGTTGTTTTTGCCCTTAAAATGGTCACGTATTTGTATACGCTCACATTTCTCGGGTAAAAACGCCTTGTTCTGAGGCAAAATCTAAACACGCTGAGTAGTTACAAAAACCTTAATATCTTATCTGAAGATCATGAGACGTACGAACATGGATTGATTGTCGGCCTCTAAAAGTGCTGACCCAGCCTCTGACTCGCAGCTGCTTGCCGGTTAAATCCCTGAGACTGATATTTGAAAAATATTTTCGATCTTTTTTAGCGATACGAATGGACAATTTAGAGCTTAGTTTTAAATAAATACTTTTTTTACTTTCACTATAAGCTGAAACAGTGCCGCTGACATAACGCAGCCCCTTGCTTTTTGCTGATAAGCGACTGGCTTCAAGCCATTGATTTTCTGGCAGCTTCCATAAGCCCAGGTTTGCATCACGGGCAATTTTCTCAATTTTACGATAACAGTTTATACGACTATCATTAGGGGGGACAACAATACTATGAGCCAGCCCTTTGGACAATAAAAGCCGTTCGACACTTCGACCATCCGCTAAGGTAATATAAGCCAGCAAACGTTTATAAGGATCTTTTTTATCCTTATCATAAGACAGGCCAATTTTGTTACTGTTTTTTAATAAATTGCTCAGAGCATGATAGGCTTTTCGGGCAAAAGGCTGGGATGCTTTTCCGTGATGTCCTAATTCAGGTGTATTGATACCGATTAATCTGATCTTACGCCCGTCTTGCAAATGAAGCGTATCACCATCAATCACTTTGCTTACAGTTGCCCAGTCATCAACGCCTGACAACTGCTGCTCAGGCGACAGGCAGACATCATCGGCTATAACCGGAGTGATTAACAAAAAGAGTGAAAGAACAGCAAAAAAAAGGCACTTCAGATAACTGAAGTGCCTTTTTGGGATCGCTTGTAGTGCGTATAAGATTTCTTGCAGCACCAGCAATACATTAACTAATTATTTTTTCATGCCATACTTCTGACGGAACTTATCAACACGACCAGCAGTATCAACCAGCTTCTGTTTACCGGTATAAAAAGGATGGCATTGTGAACATACTTCAATCGACAATGTGTCCTGACCCAGTGTAGAGCCAGTGGTAAAAGTATGGCCGCAACTGCATGTTACCTGGACTTGATTATATTTTGGGTGGATATCTGCTTGCATAATATTAAACCTTATAAAATTCTTTGCATGCCGCCACCAACACTAATTTTGCAATGCTGGTACCGCAAACTATTAGGAACGGGGGATCATACGCTTCTTTTATTCATTTTTCAAGAGACTAAAAGCGCTTTTTAGGGTTCTTCACATTATTGCGTACTTTTTGTATTCACTCTGTGAATTTAGCCATTCATAGATAGGGTAGAGACGTTGCATGCAACGTCTCTACGTATGCTTACCACCCTGGCGCTCGTTACGTGACCGTAGAGACAAGGTATGCCTTGTCTCTACAATTTGGAAAAGTACGCGTTTTTGTGAAAAGCGCTTTTTAGCGATTCATTGAGTTAAAGAATTGCGCATTCGTTTTGGTATCACTCATTTTATCCTGCATAAATTCCATGGCACTGATTTCATCCATCGGGTGCAGAATTTTACGCAGGATCCAGACCTTATGCAGATCTTCAGGATTCATTAACAAATCTTCTTTACGCGTACCTGAACGGTTGACGCTGATTGCAGGATAAATTCGTTTCTCGGCAAGCTTACGGCTCAGGTGCAACTCCATATTACCCGTGCCTTTAAACTCCTCATAAATCACTTCGTCCATTTTTGAGCCGGTATCAACTAATGCTGTCGCCAGAATAGTTAATGAACCACCCTCTTCAATATTTCGTGCCGCACCAAAGAATCGTTTTGGGCGTTGTAAGGCATTGGCATCTACACCACCGGTTAATACTTTGCCAGATGATGGGATGACCGTATTGTAAGCACGTGCAAGACGGGTAATCGAATCAAGTAAAATAACCACATCTTTTTTATGTTCAACCAGACGCTTGGCTTTTTCAATCACCATCTCAGCAACCTGAACGTGACGACTGGCGGGCTCATCAAAGGTAGAAGAAATCACTTCACCTTTTACTGAACGCTCCATTTCAGTCACCTCTTCAGGACGTTCATCAATAAGCAGAACCATCAAAAAACACTCAGGATGATTGGCAGCAATTGATTGTGCAATATTCTGCATCATCATTGTCTTACCCGTTTTAGGCGGAGCAACAATCAAGCCGCGCTGACCTTTACCTGTTGGTGACATCAAATCAATCACCCGTGCAGTAAAATCTTCTGTACTGCCATTACCCTGCTCCATGGTAAAGCGTTCATTAGGGAACAAAGGGGTCAAATTTTCAAATAAAACTTTATGGCGAGAATGTTCAGGCTGATCAAAATTGATTTCATTGACTTTTAATAAAGCAAAATAGCGTTCACCATCTTTAGGTGGTCTGATTTTCCCCGAAACAGTATCACCTGTTCTTAAACCAAAGCGTCTTATCTGACTTGGGGAGACATAAATATCATCAGGTCCTGCCAGATAAGAACAATCTGCCGATCGCAAAAAACCAAAACCATCCTGAAGGATCTCCAGGACACCATCACCATAGATATCTTCACCGCTCTTTGCATGTGCTTTAAGAATTGAAAATACGACATCCTGTTTTCTGGCTCTGGAAATATTCTCGATTTTAAGTTCTTTCGCTTTGTCCAGTAGTTCGGAAGCAGGTATCTGCTTTAATTCGGTGAGATTCATGTTGACCTTTGGCTTTCAGTAATTGATGGTTAATTGATATGCAATAATTGATATGATTTTGAAAAGTTTGGATGAGTATCTAATTCAGTTTATGTCACTCAACTGGCTTCTTCTTAATTCTAAAGTGTTAGCTTATGCCTACTTTAGCTCCCTAAAAAGGAGTCAATTAAATAATAAAAAAATTGTTCTGTCATCTTGTCAGATAGAGTATTAAAATTTTGTGAGGCTTATTACGAATGGGTAATGTTTAGAACTTATCTGTAGAACTCATGTTTAAAACTAATATTTAAAACTATGATTAGGCTCTAACTCTATATAAATAAGTGACTAATATAATCAGATTTGTGATAATCACTCTCTGTGTTAGTCTAACAATATTTCTTTATTGAAATTTTGGCAGATCTTATCCTAAAAAAACCATAATGTCCAGAACCTTATCAAAAACAATTAAAAAGGCACTGGATATATGCTGGATAATTCAGTTCGTTGTTTAGATATTGCTATCAATAAAAGCGGTCAGCTGGGATTTAGATACCGCACCGACTTTAGTGGCTTCTACCTGCCCTTTTTTATACATCATCAAAGTCGGGATACCGCGTATACCAAACTTTGGAGGCGTGTTCGGATTATCATCGATATTCAGTTTAGCGACTTTCAGGCGGCCTTCATACTCATCGGAAATCTCATCCAGAATTGGCGCAATCATTTTACAGGGTCCACACCAGTCCGCCCAGAAATCAACCAGTACCGGCAAATCATCCTGAAGCACTTCTTCATCAAAGGTATCATCCGATACGTAAACGATCTTATCGCTCAATTTAAATTCTCCAAAATTAACTTATATATTAAAACAGAAGTGTAAAAACACTGTAAATTTCATTGTCTTTCATCTTAAAGACAAAGGATATAGTTCAACGTCATAATATTCAAGCATCTTTGACAAATAATTGATAATTTATTCTCAGATTAAACTTCTTGTCAGCAGAATTTGTTAAAATGTGCTTTTTTTAACCCAACTCTTTTTAAGCAAAACAAATAAACCTGTGGATTCACTCTTTGCCTGACTTAAATCCTCGCCAGCAACAAGCCGTTGAACATATTGATAGTCCCTTACTGGTGCTTGCCGGCGCCGGCAGCGGCAAAACACGTGTGATCACTAATAAGATCGCCTATTTGATACAACAATGCGGCCACAAAGCCCATACCATAGCTTCAGTCACTTTTACCAACAAAGCCGCTCGTGAAATGAAAGAGCGGGTGTCACAAATCATTCCCAAATCGCAAACCCGCGGGCTTCGGGTGTCAACCTTCCATACTCTGGGACTTAATATTATCAAATCCGAGTTAAAACAACTTGGTCTTAAAAGTGGTTTCTCAATTTTTGATACCCATGACAGCCATGCCCTGCTGAAAGATTTAATGAGAAACCCTGATTCCAGCGGTAAAAAGCTGGATGAAGAAATAATAAAAGAACACTTTGAAGGTATTTCTAAACAAATATCCAGCTGGAAAAATGACTGCCTGACACCCGAACAACTGGCCCGGCAAACAGCCGCTGATCCGGCCTTTACCTATAACGTTAAGCTTTATAGTGAATATAACCATCACCTGAAAACTTATAATGCCGTCGATTTTGATGATCTGATCATGCTGCCGGTGCTTGTTTTCATCCATCATCCTGAAATCCTGGAGAAATGGCGCCAGCGTATCCGATACTTATTAGTTGATGAATATCAGGACACCAATACCACACAATACCAGCTGGTAAAATTACTGGTGGGTGACAGAACCTCATTAACGGTGGTGGGCGATGATGATCAATCAATTTACGGCTGGCGTGGTGCCAAACCGGAAAATCTGGCATTACTGGAAAAAGACTTTCCTCAGCTGAAAGTCATCAAGCTGGAACAAAATTATCGTTCCAGCAAAATTATTTTAAAAGCAGCCAATACCCTGATTGCAAACAATCCTCATGTCTTTGAAAAAGCACTCTGGAGTGAACTGGGCAATGGTGAACCTATTCGTATTATGCGTGTGCCTGATGAGCACAAAGAAGCAGTGAGAGTGGTGTCATCACTCGTTGCACATCATTTTCGCTTTAAAAAGTCCTATGGCGACTATGCCATTTTATATCGTGGTAACCATCAGTCCCGACTATTTGAAAAGCAGCTCAGAGAGCAGCAGGTACCCTATTTTATCAGCGGCGGAACCTCCTTTTTCTCCTATATCGAAGTCCGGGATATGCTGTCCTACCTGCGCCTGCTGGTCAATCCGGATGATGATAATGCCTTTTTGCGTGTCATTAATACTCCCAGACGACAAATCGGCAGTGCCACCATTGAAAAGCTGAGTCAATATTGTAGTCAATCAAAAACGAGTTTACTGGCTGCCTGCAGCCATATAGCTTTAAATGAGCGCCTGCCGGAAAAAGCGGTGCAGCGCTTAAATGAATTTTCCAGCTGGATGGAAAAATTACAAAGAAGTACCCATGAAAGCAGTTCAGATGAAAGTAATCCAATTAAGGTGGTTGAACAACTTATCGTTGATATTGATTATGATACCTGGATTTTTGAAACCAGCAATAGTGAAAAGCAGGCTGAAAAACGCATTGAAAATGTCAATGAGCTAGTGGCATGGTTAAAACGTCTTTATGAAAATGAACCTGAAAGCAGCCTCGAAGATCTGGTTTCCAAAATGATTTTACTGGATATTATGGAACGCAATGAAGAAGATGCCAAAGGTGATCAGGTTGCCCTGATGACCATGCATGCATCCAAAGGACTGGAATTTCCCTATGTCTATATTGTCGGCATGGAAGAAGAGCTGCTGCCTCACCGCACCAGCATCGAGGAAGAAAATATCGAAGAAGAGCGACGTTTATGTTATGTCGGTATTACCCGTGCGCAAAAAGAACTGACCTTCAGCTTAACCAGTAAGCGCAAACAATATGGTGAAATGATTGACAGTGAGCCCAGTCGATTTTTAGATGAGCTGCCTCAGGAGGATCTTGAGTGGCTTGAAGGGGGAAAACAACGCCTTGAAGGTGAAGAACGTAAGGAATTTGGACGAGCCAGTATGGCTGGGATACGGGATATTCTGGGGTAAAAGAAGTTGTAAGTTGTAAGTTGTAAGTTGTAAGTTGTAAGTAAAAAGCCGTTCCCCTTACAGTAAGGGGAACGGCTTTTTTAGCTAAAATAAAGGATAATACTTTCCAGGAAAAGTATTAAAAGCCTTTAGAAACACTCAGGATAACACGGTCATCACAGTTGCCTTTATTATCATCATAACCGTAAGAATTGCATTCTCTTGTACTCAGATCATTACCGACATAGCTCAGATCAAAATTCACACCGACAATGTCTTTGCTGACACCGATCTTATAGTCAGTATATTCAAAGTCATTAACACCATCACCATTTTTCTTGTCATAACCATCACCAAATGAACGACCCACACTGGCACTTAATGCTAATCCCATTGGCAGTTCATCATAGTCAAAACCAGCATGGACATAATTGGATGAATCATGACTTCCAAACCAGCTTGGGCTATAGGCATAACCGGCAGAAAAAT
>DAOVUK010000271.1 GCA_030632625.1 Gammaproteobacteria bacterium | reverse complement strand
TTTGCAAGCTGAAGGCTCTCTTAGCAAGCTGAAGGCTCACTTAGCAAGCTGAAGGCTCACTTAGCAAGCTGAAGGCTCAACAGGCTCAAGGCTATCGCAAAAAGTGCTTATTGTTAGAAAATGCCAGTTTCGGAAACCCCGGGCTGGCATTTTTTTTTGGTCTTGTCTTTACTCTTTTATTTGAAAAGCGTCCGGTCTACCCTTACTTATAGATAAGAAAGATAACTATTTACAATTAACGGAATTATAATGAGTCAGCCGGATCCAAATGCCGTGAAGCAATTTTTACTCTCATTGCAAAATGATATATGTATTGCTATTGAAAATACGGATGGCACAAAAAAATTTATTCTGGAAGAATGGCAGCGTGAAGGCGGTGGGGGAGGACGAACCCGGGTTTTAGAAGATGGTGGTGTTTTTGAGCAGGCGGGAGTCAACTTTTCTCATGTCACGGGGGATTCAATGCCGGCATCGGCAACAGCAAAACGACCTGAACTGGAAGGACGTTCGTTTGAAGCAATGGGTGTTTCTCTGGTCCTTCATCCTAAAAATCCCTATATCCCCACAACGCATGCTAATGTACGTTTTTTTATTGCTGAAAAAGAAGGTTCAGATCCGATCTGGTGGTTTGGCGGCGGCTTTGACCTGACACCTTATTATCCCTTTGAAGAAGATGTGATTCACTGGCATCAACAGGCAAAAAAAGCCTGTGATTCAATTGACCCTGATTACTATACAAAATATAAGCAATGGTGTGATGAATATTTTTATTTGCCTCACCGTAATGAAACCCGAGGCGTCGGCGGCTTGTTTTTTGATGATTTAAATGAAAAAAGTTTTGCCCATTGTTTTGCTTTTATGCAGAGTGTAGGTAATCAGTTTGTGCCTGCCTACCTGCCTATTGTTGAAAAACGTCGGTCGATATCCTATGGCGAACGGGAACGTGATTTTCAGCTGTATCGACGTGGTCGGTACGTTGAATTTAATCTGGTTTATGACCGGGGAACCTTGTTTGGACTGCAAACAGGAGGGCGAACTGAATCCATTCTTATGTCTCTGCCTCCTCTGGTGAAATGGCGCTATAACTGGCAGCCGGAATCCGGCTCTGATGAGGCTCGATTATATGACCGTTATCTGCAGCCTCAGGATTGGCTAAGTCTGAATAATAAATAGTCACTCCCTTAAACCCCAAATTATAGAGATACGAGTAAACATATATGAGTAAAGAAGTTGAGCAGCAGCCCGGATTGATTCAAGACTATCGTCATAACATTGGTCTTTTTGCTACCGGAGTGACTGTGCTGATTATTGAACATGAGGGTGAGGTTCGCTGTATGACAGCTAATGCGGTGAGTTCTTTATCTCTGGATCCGATTCAATTACTGGTCTGTCCATCGAAAAAGGCGGCATTTTCAGAGCTTTTGAACGATGGGGCAAATTTTACAGTGAACATTCTTGGCATACATCAGGAAGATGTTTCTAATTATTTTGCCGGTGCTAAAATCGATATGGATGACAGTCAGGTTCATTTTGAACACCTGTTTTCAGACTCATTTGCTGCGCCGCGCTTGAAAGATTGTCTGGCCTCGTTTGCCTGTAAAATTAATAAACAATTTGATGGTGGTGATCACTGGATTGTTGTGGGAGAGGTACTGGAGTTGTATAAAAAAGATGAAGAACTGGAACCGCTGTTATTCTTTGGCGGAAAATATCACTATCCGGCAAAACCTGAAGTCGAACACATCAAACCTGCTGCTGATCCATACCAATAAGGCCTGCATATGTCAGAATATAATGTATGAATCCATCTGCTGAGTTGTACTATTTTCTTCTTTTAACAGTCATATTACTGGTATCGGTATTTTTCTTTTTTCGTGCCCTGAAAATGCTTAAAAAGAAAAAAATCTGGGCGAGCTGCCGAAACAGCAGTTATCTTTTAGTCACTTTATTTTTCCTGATAAGTGCTTCTCTGGTGGCAAGCAATATCTTAACCTATCATCGCCTGACTCATGAAACCCCGATTGCTGCAATTTATGTGGAACGACTGAACAAACAGCATTATCGTGTGGAATTATTACATCTGGAAAGTTGTAATAAAACATCTTATGACCTGCAGGGAGATGAATGGCAGGTGGATGCCCGCATCATAAAGTGGCACGGCTGGGCTAATGTCCTGGGCTTAGATGCAAGTTTTCAGCTGGATCGTATTTCCGGGCGTTACCAGAATATTGAACAGCAACGCATGAATTTGCCCACAGTATTTGTTTTGGAAGCAAGACAGAAATATGATCTGTGGGCTTTAAAAAAGAAATACCAATGGCTGCCCTGGCTTGATGCTGAATACGGACAATCGGTCTTTCTGGCAATGAAAAATAATCAGTCCTACCAGTTGTATATGACCCAGTCCGGTATAATCGCCCGCGAAAGAAATACTGATCTTCAAGAGTCAGGGAAATGTTTTCTATAGATTTTTATGCTAATCAATTTAATTTGTCTTAATTTGTATACTAAATTTCTTGCAAAATTATTTTTATCAGCAGGTTGTGCTAAGATAGCTATTCTTTTGAAGAATAGTATATGAGGATGGTTTTGTGGGAAATGCGTTTCAGGATCAATTGCTTAAGGCTGGTTTAGTGGATAAAAATCAGGCCAATCGTGCTAAAAATGAAAAACATAAGAAAATGAAACAGCAGCGCAGTAATAATCAAACTGTGGTCGATGAAGCGAAGCAGCTGGCAGAAAAAGCTATTCATGATAAGGCAGAGAATGATCGGGCATTAAACCGGCAGCGAGATGAAAAGGCACAGTTGAAGGCTGTTATTGCTCAAATCAAACAGCTGATTAATGTCAATAAAGTCAGTAAGGGTAATGGTGATGATCTGGTTTATAATTTTGAAGACAATAAAAATATTAAACGGATTTATGTCACTCAGGATACCCATGATAATATTGCGCTTGGAAAGCTGGCAATTGTGAAATTTGACGGGCAATATGAAATAGTTCCCGGACCTGTTGCAGATAAAATAAAACAGCGTGATGAAAAATACATTATTTTACGTAATGACCCATCGCAGCAAGCAGAAGAAGTGGATGACTTTTATTCGGATTATGAAATTCCTGATGATTTAATGTGGTAATTTTATTCTGAGAAACTTATATGGAAATGCACGACAATGAAACAACCAGAAATGGATGAAGTTGTGGTAAAAAGCAGAAAGATATCTGCTCTACTGATTATTTTTACTTTCCTTTTTAGTTATTCTTTAATGGCATATTCTGTGGTAAAGGATGCGCCGGCAGAGCAAGCATCAAAAAAAACAGCCTGGCAGAACAAATTATTTCCCAAACCCCAGGCCATTGAAAAAGATGTGCGATTTTGGAAAAAAGTTTACACAGAAATTTCTACATCAGAAGGTTTCATTCATGATAATGCTGACTTGTCTGTCATTTATGAGAAAATCAAACTCCCTAAAAATCTAAGTTATAAAGCCCGCTCACGTTATACTAAAAAATTTAAAGCAAAATATAAAAAAATTCTTGCTAAACTTATTCACGTTCTTCGCAATGAGCAGGGCTCACGTGCTAAAGATCGACGGCTGAGCAAAGAAGAAAAAAGAGTATTGGCTTTGTGGCCTGAGAATGTCACTTATAAAGAATTAAGCAAAGCAAAAAAACGTTTGCGTTTTCAACTGGGGCAGTCCGATAAATTTAAGGCTGGTTTGATTCGCTCAGGGCAGTGGATGCCCTATATTATCAGTGTTTTAAAGAAAATGGACTTACCCCTGGAAATAGCAGCCCTGCCTCATGTCGAATCCTCTTTTAATCATAAAGCTTATTCTAAAGTAGGTGCTGCAGGCATGTGGCAGTTTACCCGTTCGACTGGTCGTCGTTATATGCAGGTTGACCATGTTATGGATGAACGTCTGGATCCTTTTATTGCCACCTTAGCGGCGGCACGATTGTTAAAAAATAATTATGCTGTGACGGGGACCTGGCCTCTGGCGATGACGGCTTATAACCACGGTGCAGCGGGAATGCGCCGGGCAGCAAAAAAAGTCGGCACAACAGACATTGTGACAATTCTGCGAAAATATAAAAGTCGTAGTTTTGGTTTTGCTTCACGAAATTTTTATCCATCCTTTTTAGCCGCTGTTGAGGTTTCTAACCAGCCTGACAAATATTTCAGGAATATCAAGCTGGCAGCGCCCGTCAATTATGAATTTATCCCATTAACAGACTTTATCAGTGCGGGCACAATTATTGATGTTTTGAACATTGACCGGGTAGATTTAATGGCAGCAAATCCTGCCCTGAGACCAGCTGTCTGGAATGGTAATAAATATATTCCTAAAACATATAAATTACGCATTGATCGATCATCAACAGATAATATCGCGCAAGTTATGAGTGAACTCCATAATATTGATGCTGATAAACGTTTTAAAAAACAAAAAGCTGATCGCTATCACCGGGTTACAAAAGGAGAATCTCTCTCCATAATTGCTGCACGTTACGGCATTCGAATCAAAGATTTAATTGCCAGTAATAATATGCGTAATAAACATATTATAAGAATTGGTCAGGTTTTAATTTTGCCCCAAAAAAGCACTAAGAAAACACTGCTTGCTGCCAGAAGTAAGGAGCAGGTTAAAGAAAAAAATCCACCAAAATCAGAGCCGCTTGCCGTCTCTGAAGACGGCATTTATATTGTTCAAAAAGGTGATAATATTGATCGTATTGCTCGAAAAAATTTCACCAGCATTAGACGTTTATTAAAATTAAATAACTTACGAAATAAGAATAAAATTTATCCTGGACAAAGGCTTGTTCTGATCAAACCCGAAGAAATTTCTAAACAGAAAAAGCTGCAGCTTGCTCAACTTGACAGCTCATTATCCAAATCACAGCAACCCATTCCTGAAGCTTTTGATTCAGGTGAAACTCAGTCTGTCAGTATGACTGATAAGCAGACAATGGCCATGATTGAGCCTGAAATTAACAACATAGATCCAGTGACGACTTTGATTATAGAGGATGTGCCTATAGAGGATATGGTTATAGAAAAAGTGGTTAAAGAAAGTTTGCCTGAATCTGAAAAGCAACAAACTCTCTCTTTGTCAGAAACGGAAGGTTCTTTACCCAAAGCTGAAGGCTCTACAATTGATTCAGAAAATGAAATGGCAGTTAATGCAGACAGTGAATTAAATGGCGATGATGCCAAAATAGAAGAAGTCAGTGAATTGCTGGCTGACCCCAGTGATTATTCTGTTGTTGAGA
>DAOVUK010000433.1 GCA_030632625.1 Gammaproteobacteria bacterium | reverse complement strand
GCTGTTTTTTTGTGCTTTGATTAATCAGGCCAGGCATCGACTGTGGATTGCTACACCCTATTTTGTGCCTGATCTGGAAGTGATTAATGCCTTAAAAAATGCCGCATTAAGAGGGGTTGATGTGCGCTTGATCCTGCCGGAAAAATATGATCACTATTTTGTTTATCTCACCTCATTTGCCTACTATCGTGAACTCCAGGGTTACAATATTAAAATTTTCCGTTACACCAAAGGTTTTAGCCATCAAAAAGTGATTTTGTTGGATGATAGCCTGGCGGGAGTCGGCACAGTGAATCTTGATAACCGCTCCATTCACCTTAATTTTGAAATAGTAGCCTATGTGGCGGATGGAGAGTTTAACCGGCAGGTTGCAGACATGCTGGAATATGATATGAATAATTGTTATCAGGATAATATTGAAGATTTTGAACAGCGGCCTTTCTGGTTTAGGGCCATTAGCCGAATATTCTATTTAATGTCACCGATTCTCTGATTTATTCATCAAATACCGGTGTTTTTATGGACTCAAAATTATTTTCCGGTGGAAAAGGCGCCATAATGACTGCAACTGCTTTATCCAGTGCGTTGCGTATGCTTTGCTCATTATCATCTGCAGTAATGCCTGTTGGTGCAGAACCTCGCCATATAAGACGATTATTGTCTCTGGAAACCAGGTCAATAATCAGAGTTCGCCTGGAAAAGTGGTGGCTGATGTTAGCAATTCCTTTACCGGTTCCATATTTATCATCCCATGCCAGCCCGAGATTATAGTTAAATTGCTGGTTTAATTGAGCAACTGTCATGCCCTTCTCACCGGTAAAATAATAATTTAACCAGAAATCAGGCACCATATTGCGTTCTTTGCGTAATTTTTTCCCGGCCATGACATTTTCAATGGCAAGCTGCACGCCTGAATTTTTAATAAAAAGAAAATCCTGGTTGGATGCAAGCGAGTCGCTGGCAGGGTTGAAATTATAACGCTGCATGGTCTCAAAATTCTGGGCATAATCATGTTTATGGCGGCCGCCGACCAGAGAGCTGACGCTTGAACAGGCACCGAGAAAAAGGCTGATGCCAAGACAAAAAACAGTCGCTTTAAAGCTTGATTGATACTTATAAGTTGCATTTGGAGACATAAAATTAATCCTGGAAAAATAAATGATGGCTTGCTATAAATAATATAAGGTTTTAAAAAAATTGTCACTCTTGTTAGACCTGGAATAATCAGTAATTCATAAAACATGACCATCGGGGACAAATATGAAAGGCAGCATAAAATCAATTAATCCGGCTAGTGAAGCAGTAGAAAACGAATTTCCTGACTGGACTATGGAGGAAATCACGCCAGTCATTGATGCCGCAGATGCAGCATTTTTAAATTGGCAGCAGCTGGATTTTACTGAACGAGCAGAATTTTTCCTCAGTATGGCACAAATTCTTCGCCAGCGTAAAGCAGACTATGCTCAGCTGATGGCTAATGAAATGGGCAAACCGGTCAGTCAGGGAGAAGCTGAAATTGATAAGTGTGCCTGGGTGTGTGAACATTATGCGCAGCAGACGGCATCTTATCTGGCTGATCGGGTCATTGAAACTGACAATAGTGAAAGTTTCGTTACTTTTAAGCCGCTGGGCGTGATCTATATGATTATGCCCTGGAACTTCCCTTTCTGGCAGGTGATCCGGGGTGCAGCACCAACAATAATGGCCGGTAATACCATTGTTCTTAAACATGCTTCAAATGTGTTTGGCTGTGCTGTGGCGATAGAGCAATTGTTTAAAGATGCGGGTTTTCCGAATAATGTCTTCAGTTCCCTGATGACCGGCTCAGGTACTTCTGCAGATATTATTGCCCATCCTAAGATTCGCGCTGTGACTCTGACCGGGAGTGAACGTGCCGGTCGGCAGGTCGCAGCGGAAGCCGGAAGAAACCTGAAAAAAAGCGTCCTGGAACTGGGCGGCAGTGATCCCTATATTATTCTTGAAGACGCTGATATTGATGCTGCAGTGGCCAGTTGCGGCGCATCAAGAATGCTTAATGGTGGCCAGGTTTGTATCGCTGCCAAGCGCTTTATAGTAGTAGAATCCATTCGTCAGGAATTCGAAGACAAAGTGATTCAATTAATGAAATCTTATCAGCTGGGCGATCCTCTGGACGCTGCGACCAACTTCGGGCCAATGGCCAAGGTTAAACTGCGCGATGAACTGCATCAGCAGGTACTGCGAAGCATTGAGCAGGGTGCTGTGTTAAAACTCGGTGGTAAAATTCCTGATAAACCGGGAGCCTGGTATCCATCAACGGTATTAACCGGTGTCACAAAAGGCATGACGGCGTATGCAGAAGAATTATTTGGCCCGGTGTCGACTATTATCAGTGCCAGAGATGAAGCCCATGCCATTGCTATTGCCAATGATACTGAATTTGGACTCGGCGGCGCTGTTTTTACCAGGGACATAGAAAAAGGCCGGCGTCTGGCCCGCGATGTCATCGATACCGGAACCTGCGTGGTCAATGGCTTTGTCAAAAGTGATCCCCGATTGCCCTTTGGCGGCATTAAAAAATCAGGCTATGGCCGGGAAATAGGTGAGTTTGGCATTCATGAGTTTGTCAATATCAAAACGATTGTTGTGAGTTAGTATGTTTGTAAGTTGTAAGTCAAAGACAGTTCTGAAACTATATGGCAGAGCTGATGATTAGCTTTTAACTTAAAAACATATAAACATACAACTCGTTAAAAAAGGTGAGGTAAATGTCTGAATCATCGAATATCTGCACTATTCATCAGCCGGATTATGCTCAGATTGATATTGTGGCAATACAGGCCAGTCCTGACGTGGCCGATTATCAAACAGCCATGCAGCAGGCGAATCAGATTGCCGAAGAAAAGCTGGATGATATGATGCTTTTATCCTGGTATGACCGGGATCGGGATTTCGAATCTCCCCAGCATTCCAGCGAATGCCATGCTGATTCAGCCATACCAGGCTATGTGGATTATGGCATTTATCATGGTGCCTGTTTAAAAGTAGACTTTGAGCAAGGTCGATTTGTATTTTTTTATCGTAGTTTTGATTGAGCAATCTGGGCTCTTCACAAATTTTCGTCGTTTTCCGAAGCTCAGCAAAACTACCGAAGCAGACATTTGAAAAGAATGGTGTGGCGTTCGAAAGTGGTGCTGCCAACAGTAGGCGCCTTGAGGCGAAAATGGATGATTCGATGGGCTGGTTAGCCTTTCGGGGGACGCTTCAAGCCCATCCATGGGTCGCTTATCCTCGGCGTCCTGCCTCGAAATACCCCCGCAAGGCTAACCAGCCCATCGAACCCTCCTGG
>DAOVUK010000486.1 GCA_030632625.1 Gammaproteobacteria bacterium | reverse complement strand
CTTAATTTCAAATACAGCACCTGAGACCAGAAAGTGTACCTTCACATTTAACTGCAACTCAGTTTTGATTTTTTTTAAAGCCAGACCCTGACCACCGGTATAGGCGATGTCATGTCGGACATTCTCATCTTTCTTTTCAAAATAGTGTCTGACTACCCGGTCAACAAATCGGGATACAAAATCATCATTGGATTCCAGATCTGTAAATGACTTTTTAGGTTTTAAAAAGTTTTCCCCATAGCCATTATCCACAACGGTAAGAACAATTATTTTTCTGACCTGGTCAATATACAGGATGATCTTGATTCCCGGAAAACGGTTTAAGTATTTTCGCTGCACAAATGCCGCGTGGGAAAAGCTGTCTATGGCATTTTGATAGGCATCTTTGACGACGTTTTTTATAATAACGGCATCACCTGCTGTTGCACCTATTGATGTTATCAGTTCATCATAAACCTGCGGCATCACGACCAGTTTAGATAGCTCATCACTTTGCTCTGACTTGCTCATTGTGTGCCATATACTAAACATCGGGTCGTTAAAAATGAGCGAGAACTGGCCTAAAATTGAGATATCACTATAATGCAGATTGCATTTATGCAGATAGATTTTGAACACATGGTTGAGTTCGGATAACGTGAGGTTTTTTTTGGCTTTGTGATCAGCTATTAGATGATCTTCCGGGTGATAAATCACCGGCCCTTCTTTAAGAGACTTTCCTGTTGTTAATATTTCAGGTAATATTTCAGGTTGACCGGTCACTTAATTCTTATGCTCCAGCTTACTCGTCTAAGTCAGCATTATCAGGATAATATAACTGATTTATATGACTAAGTATAAACTTCATTTATGTATTTTTTATGACAGTCATTTTTCATGGGTATTATTTATGCGTATCGGGATTGATTTGGGCGGCACAAAAATTGAGATCATTGTATTGAAGAATAATGGTCAGGAGGTGTTCAGGCAGCGGGTTGATACCCCGCAGGGTGATTATGCTCAAACACTGAGTGCCGTGGTTCAACTGGTTGAGCAGACAAAAACACATCTTTTACAACATGTTATGAGCACTTCTTCAGAGAAATTAACCATAGGCATAGGTATACCGGGTGCTGTTTCACTTAAAACAGGGCTGATAAAAAATGCTAACTCAGTCTGTCTGATTGGTCAGCCTCTGCAGGCTGATCTGCAAAGAAAATTAGGACAGTCAGTACGTATTAATAATGATGCCAATTGTTTCACTGTTTCAGAAGCCACAGATGGTGCTGCAGCGGGATGTGAAGTCGTTTTCGGGGTCATTATCGGCACCGGTACGGGGGGCGGGATTGCCATACAGCAACAGGTTATTAACGGAGTGAATGCCATAGCAGGTGAATGGGGGCATAATCCAATGCCATGGTTGTCAAAATCAGAATTAGATGTCCAGCCAGTACCCTGCTATTGTGGGCAGTATAATTGTATTGAAACCTTTTTAAGTGGCCCGGGTATGCTGCAGCGTTTCAGACAGTCGGGCAGTCTGGCTGACTCACCTCAGGAAATTGCTGAGCGGGCAAACTCAGGTGATAAACAGGCAGAACAGTTTATGACGCAATATGATAACTGGCTGGCCAAAGGGCTTGCGAGTATTATCAATATACTGGATCCGGATGCTATTGTACTGGGCGGCGGTTTATCCAATATTGATCGTTTGTACCGGAATGTGCCGAAATTATGGCAGCATTATGTGTTTTCAGATCAGGTGAATACCCGATTGTTAAAGGCAAAATATGGTGATTCCAGTGGTGTCCGAGGTGCGGCCTGGTTGTGGCCGGCTGAACCTGGATAAATTGATGTCTGATAAGAAAGAGGTGAGATAAGTGCCCAAAAAAGAAAGACTACTGACTGAAGAAATGCTGTTAGTGGAAATAAACCAGTTTCGTCAGCAGCAAAAAACACTGATACTGGCAAGTCATTCATCCGGTGCTTCACAGGCGATGCAGCCGCTGGCCAGTTATGCTCCTTTTATTGAAGATGAAGCCGGGCATTTTTATCTTTTTCTCAGCGGCCTTGCCAGCCATAGTGTGAATTTAAAATGCCATCAGGATGAACAAAGCAAGCTGTCTGTCCTGTTAATAGAAGATGAGCAGGCATCGCGTAATATATTTGCCCGTAAGCGATTAAATTATTCCTGCACTGTATCTATCTGGCCCAGAGAACATCCTCAATGGCAGGAAAAAATAGACAAATTCCAGGAGGAATTTGGTAAAACAATTGAGCTTTTATCCGGCCTGGGAGATTTTAATCTCTATTGTCTGACACCGGCAGAAGGTAATTATGTGAGAGGCTTTGGTCAGGCTTATGAACTGAAAGATGCAAAGCATCCTATTCTTAAAACAGGATAAGCATCAATATTCATAATAAAAGTAGCCTGTCCCCTTTTTTACTTTTTTACCAGACACCTGGTTATCTTTGACTTATTTCCATTTCATGTTTAGTTCTCGATGAGTATCAGCACAATCTCTTAAATACAAATTTATAAGGCTCTGATATGGAATGCCTTTTTCTTCTGCTAGCTCTTTAAAATAACCTATTGTGTTTTCATCAAGGCGAATTGTAATTTGTTTTTTTAAACGTTTAGCATACGGATTTGGAATTGACTGTGAAAAATCATAATTATCTCTCATGATGAAATCCTCTATACTGCTTTTGTTCAAACTTATTGGCTTTT
>DAOVUK010000208.1 GCA_030632625.1 Gammaproteobacteria bacterium | reverse complement strand
CGTTGGGCAACCCCATTGAAGAAACACAAAAATCAGACAAACAGAGCCAGACTCTGATGCACCAATACGATGCCTTAGGCAATCGTACCAAAACGACCCTGCCCTCTGGTCAGGTCGTGGCATATCATTACAATCACCAGCAGTTATTCACTCAGGTATCACTGGATGATGAAGTCATCAGCCAAATTCAACGTGATGCACTGGGTCGTGAAGTCAGCAAACAACAAGGCAAACTGAACGCTCATTATCACTACGATCCTATGGGCCGACTGGCCAGCCATCAAGTCTCTCACCAGCAAACCAAAAGCACCATTATTCAACGAGGCTATGCCTACGATCACGCAGGCAACCTCGCCACCATCGATGATTTCAAAAAAGGTGCCACCCACTATCAATACGATGCCTTAAACCGTCTGACGCAAGTAAAGAGTTTTGTCAGCGAACAATTTGCCTTTGATCCCGCAGGTAACTTATTAGCCCAGCAAAGCACACAGAACACACCACTCCAGCCCGCCAATCAGTCCTCGACACAACAAGTCACAGGCAACCGCCTGGCCTTTTTGGGCGACCGAAAGTTTGCATACGATACCCGGGGAAATCTGATTAAAGAGCAACGGGGCAAAGGCGGTCAGCTGCAAACTGAGTTCACCTACAATGCCTCAAACCAATTGGTCAAAGTTACTAAAAACAAGGCAGGCAAACAGGAAGAATATCTCTACACCTACGATGCACTGGGACGCAGAATAAATAAAACCACACCAGAACAGAGTATTGATTTTGTCTGGAATGGTGATGTGTTACTGAGTGAAAGTATCACTCAAATTAATCATGAAGAAAATGAAGAACAAGAAAAAGCTCAGGAAACTGTTTCGAAAACTTATCTCTATGAGCCCAATAGCTTTAAACCACTGGCGATTATTCAAGACCAGCAGATTTATCACTATCATTTAGACCATCTGGGCACTCCACAGGAACTGACTCGTCATAATGGCGAACTGGCCTGGTCAGTTCATTATAAAGCCTATGGTAATGTGGTTAAAAAAATTGTTGAGTCGGTGGAAAATAACCTGAGGTTTCAGGGGCAGTATTATGATACAGAAACGGGCTTGCATTATAATCGACATCGGTATTATGATCCGCAGACAGCCCGATTTATTAACCAGGACCCGGTTGGTTTAATTGGCGGAAATAATAGTTATCAGTATGTGAATAATCCAATTGCATGGGTTGATCAATTTGGATTAACATGCAAGGAAGTTGCAAAGGACGTACCTGGAAAAGGATACCATAATGAAGTCTATGCCCCTAAACCTGTAAAACCTCAGGAAGTAGTTGGCAAATGGGACGAATTTCTAGGATCTGAACTGCAGACAAATATTCATCCACGAACTGGTTTACCTGATGCAGATAGGATTGTCTCTGCTGATGGAAAACGAAGCATTCGTTATGGTAATCATGAAATGAATAGCAAACCTACTAAACACCATTACCATGAAGAAACGTGGACTCATGACACAGAAAAAAATCTCATGAATGTAGATAATACAGTTATTCGTGTTCCGATGCCTAAGAAGAAATAGTTATGCAAATTAAAATACTAAACATAGAAGACTCTTTGAATAGAAAACTAATCAAGTTTGAATCAGCTATAGGCATTGGAGCTGGGATTTGGGTTGGAGATTTGCCAATTTTAGGAGAAGTTACTGATATTGAATTTGATATAGATGATGATCTTGAATGGGGGAAAAATATAACTATAACGGAGGAACATACCAGTATGATTACTATTAAAAATGATCACCTGAGCTTTATTGCACAGGTTATTTCGTATGAACGTGATGGTTGTCTTACTGTAAATCTAGGAGAAACCATTGTATTTTTAGACTTAGAAAATGCTCCTCTAAATATAAAAGATTGGATTGTAGTTAAAGCAAAGTCAATAAGGCTGTTTCCTACAAATATGTAAAAATTTAAAAACAATTGAGATAAATAAAAGAATAAAAGGGGACAGGCTACTTTTATTATTAACTAGAGAATAAAAGGGGACAGGCTACTTTTATTATTAACTAGAGAGATACTGTTACCCAAGTCTGATACGCTATATTGACGTAAAGTAGCCTGTCCCCTTTTTTTTTACAGCCCCGGCAACTCCATCCGATGATGCCTTAGTCACTCAATATCAACGCAACCCTCTGGGTCAGCTAATCGGCAAAACCACCGACGATGGCGAACAAAGCACGTTTGCCTATAACCCATCAGGCCATATCACATTAGCAGAAAATCCAGAATGCAAAGTCATCTATGACTACGACGCGTTGGGCAACCCCATTGAAGAAACACAAAAATCAGACAAACAGAGCCAGACTCTGATGCACCAATACGATGCCTTAGGCAATCGTACCAAAACGACCCTGCCCTCTGGTCAGGTCGTGGCATATCAATACAATCACCAGCAGTTATTCACTCAGGTATCACTGGATGATGAAGTCATCAGCCAAATTCAACGTGATGCACTGGGACGGGAAGTGACTAAACAACAAGGCAAACTCAATGCTCATTTCACACATAAAAGGGGACAGGCTACTTTTATTCTTTTATTATTAAAGAGAGAAATACTGTTACCCTGGTCTGAACGCTATATTGATGTAAAGTAGCCTGTCCCCTTTTCTTTTCAGTCTTTTGTTACCTTTTTGGAACAACATCATCAGAATCTGATAACAATAGAATGGGCTCTTGAGTGGGCAAAATCGACATCAAAAGTTAAACCAGTTCGATGGGCTGTGCGACTCAGTTTTGTGCGTCCTTTTGCTCGTTATTGCCGAACAATAGAGAAGCACTCTGAAGTTATTCCCAATGATCTCTTGCCAATACACTATCTTATTCATAAAATATCCATAACGGTAATTATTTTTGCTTTTATAGTCTGACTCTACTATGATATCCATATCGGTAACTTATTTAGTAAATACTGTATAATTTGCAGGATATATCCATAACGGTAATGAAATCTAAATTGCAAGATACACTTTTCGGTCACATAGAAACACCAACCCTGTTTGGACAGATTTTGAAGTTACAACGCAAGAACAAGAAGTTAAGCATTAAAAGCATTACTTCTGTCCATCTGATCGGGAATCGATTTATTTCCGAGCTTGAAAATGGAAAGCCGACCGCAAGATTAAATAAATCCTTAGAATACTGCATATCAATTATTGGCTTGGATTGTTATCTAGGGTACAAAAATATTCCATATAATATAAAAATGAATTCCATTCAAAACAGTCATGATATTGGTAATATCCTTAGGCAGCATCGACTAAGTCAGTCTTTAACAATTAATGATATGCATGGTATGTCAGTGCTGCCAATGCGTCTGTTTTCTGATTTGGAAAATGGAAGGGACTGCAATTTGGCCAATTTTTTTAAGATATTAACTGATTACAGTCTTGAGTTTGTTGTGCTGCCTAGAAATATGTATGTAGGGGATCTCTATGGGGCATGATAAATTAAATGTTTGGTATGAGGACTGCCTGGTTGGTTCTGTTTATGAAAATGAAGTACAAAAGCTAATTTTTGAATACAGTCCTGAATGGTTGACCAGTGTTCGAAAATTTTCACTGTCTCACTCTATGCCGCTTAATACATACACGCCCGAAGAAAAAGAATATGCATTGGCTTCTCATAATTTCTTCACGAACCTGTTGCCAGAAGGTCATAGTAAAGCCAGAATTGAAAAAGAACTTAAAGTTTCCGGTGATTTTCAATTGTTAAAAGCCATTGGTGGAGAGTGTGCTGGTGCGTTGTCAATCTCAGAAAAAAAGCCTTCATCATGCTATGAATATGAAGAAATAGATAATGATGACCTGGATGAGTTGTTGAACACACGGAGTCTTTATTTTAAGGGTGACAAAAAGGGCAGAAAACAACGGTTCTCATTAGCAGGAGCCCAAGATAAAACAGTCGTTTATTATCAGGGTGACAAAATTCTTTTACCAGTTGATGATGCCCCCTCAACACACATATTAAAATATAAGTCTCACCAGTTTAGAAATTTGCCTGCACTGGAAACAATTGCAACCTGGACGGCTAAAAATTTAGATATTCCAGTGGTTGATGTTCAGTATATGGAGCATGATAATAATGACTTTATCCTTGTTGAAAGATATGACCGGGTATTCAGTGATCATAAAATAAAGAGGCTTCACCAGGAGGATTTTTCACAGGCCTTGAGTCTTTTTGGAGATAATAAATACGAGCAGTACAGTGGGAAAGGCTTCAAGGATTGTATTCAGTTAGTGCAAACTGTTAGTGATAATGTAAGGCAGGATATGAAAAAGCTTATTCAGTGGCATGTTTTTAATTTCTTTATTGGTAATTCTGATGCCCATATGAAAAATCTATCATTCATCTATCATGATAATTCTCAACGTTCATTAGCTCCATTTTATGATCTGGTTCCCGTTCAAGCTTATCAGGGGGATATTGATCACAGTTTATCAATGTATTTTGGTGGGGCAGCTCATCCTTATGAAATAAATCCGGAGTCCTTGGAGATTATTTCAAAAGAATGTAAGGCAAGACCGGCTTACATTGTAACGATAGCAGAACAAATAAAAAACAATATAATGGATGCTTTTATTAAAGCTGTTGATGAGTTTGAAGACAATCACAGTGTTTGTTTTTGCTTCGATAGAGTAGAGAGAGTCATCAAAAAAAATATCGAACACTACAATAAATCCTTATAATTAATATGGATCTGGACAGCGAGATGGTACATCTTTTGTTATGCCAAGTGATGAAGCTGGCAAATTAATAAGCAACACAAAAGGTGATAAAAACGCACTAGAAAAATCTCTTGGTTTAGAAGCTGTATTGCAGGCAATCAAGCTAATTTGATTGCCTGTTTTTTCAGTTATTTATTGATCAAGTTCTTTGGTCAGGGTCAGCACTTTAGTTAAACGTTCTTTCTGTATGCCCATTGCAATTTTCTTTCCTTCTTCCTGCTTACCAGCAAGTATTAAAGGTACCAGTTCTTCTTCTCGGGTTTTCTTAAATTCTGCCCAGTTATCAGACATTACTTTAAATTGTTTTTCTTTTCCAGCAGGCGCACTCATTTTAGTAATCATTGCACTTACAGCATCAGCAGAATCCTTTACTAACTTTTGCTGTTCCGGTCCGCGTTTATCTGGGTTTTTAACCATAGTAATCAGTTCATCTCTTGCTTCAACAACTTTATTATGCAAATCGCCAAACTGGCCTGCATTGGCAAAAGAGCTGATAAATAACAATCCTGAAACAACAACTGTAGATATTAATTTTTTCATGAAGAATTCCTTTTAAATAAATAGAATATCCATAAAAGTACTTTTAAAATAGTACAAAATGGCAATTAATTTTTTATGTGAATTTAAAAAAGTACTGTTACCAGGATAGGAATTGCAATAAACAAAAATGCAATTAAATAAGTATAATACAATTTTAGACTACACCTTATTTATAACATGCATTTATTATTGCACTAAATGATATAAATCAATTGAGTCTTGTTTAGAAGTAATACTGACAAAAAAAACGACTGGTTCAAAGTTTATTATTTTATAAATCTAGTTTTAGAGTCATGAGTTATTAAAATAATAGCTTAAATAATAACATGAATGAAGACACCCATTAAAAAAATCTTTAGTTTGCAGCTTGCTCTTAAAGTCTTTTATCACCCTCTGGATGTAGGGCCTCAGTCACAGCCTTATCAACCATTATCATGCAATATATGTATTTTGGCATTGGATTTGAGCCATGAGTCCGGGAATTGGTATTGTTCCTGCCATTGAGGTATATCATCAGCTGGCATGGGTTTGGCTATAAAATAACCCTGACCTGAATAGCAGCCCAGTGAAATGAGTTTAATACCATGTTCTTCTGTTTCGATGCCTTCAGCAATGAGCTCCCGCTTAAATGCCTTTGCCAGCCTGATAACACCTTCAACGGTATTCAGATCAGGTGATAATAAAAAATACTTCTATTGATGAAAATAAAGCACTATTGCTGGTGCTGGCTATGAGCGCTTCAGGTAAAGATATTGATATGATTCTGGGTAAAAATATGTCTGGAAAGAAAAGCGCCAGGCAATCAATTTCTCGTTATAGCAGGGCTAATTTTACTTTACGTAATCGAATCGATTTAATGCAGCATTTTATTATTTCTGCTTTTCTTGCCGCAACAGCCGGTGACGCTTTTGCACATGCGACTG
>DAOVUK010000418.1 GCA_030632625.1 Gammaproteobacteria bacterium | reverse complement strand
TTGGACAACACCAGAGAGGATAAATGAGGTAGGAGAGTGCGCGAGAGAGGGGTTCGTCTCAATGGGCGGCTCTTATAAATAAAGAGGGAAAACAGGGACGTTTTCAGCCAAGCGCTACAGGGATGACCTTTGATAACTAAGAGCCTGCAGCGTCCCCATTTAAACGTACCCGTCTCACGTGCAATCGGCACCTCTATACTTATCCGAACGCCCCACCCCTCTTTTGACTTTCAAAAATCTGAAATTGCCGCTTTGGTCGTTTTGCTGATATTTGGAAAAGGACGCAAATTTGTGAAGAATCAATAATCGGCCATAGATGAACGCTCAACAGTCCCTAATCTAATAGATAATTGATCACAGGCTCCTAAAATAGTCATCGACCAAAAGAACGAATAACATATTTCTCAAACTCAACGAGAAACAGTACTGAAGAAGCAACCAGAATAATGCGCATCCAGGCATTAATATCGATACCGGTGGTACCAAACAGAGTCTGCATGGGTCCCAGATAGGTAAATAACATCTGGAATACAAGCAGCACCCCTACCGCCATCAGCGCATAAGTATTTCCCAGAAGACCGTTAACGTTAAGCACATTTGCCGTAATGTATCTGGAATTGAATAAATAGAATATTTCAAACATCACTAAGGTATTCACTGCCACTGTACGCGCCAGTTCAATGCTTGCTCCCTGCTCACGTTCCCAAAGAAACAAACCAAAGGTACCTACCAGCAAAATTATTGAGACAAAAGCAATCCTCCAGATAAACATACCCGTGAGTAACGGCTCATGCGAATCACGCGGCGGGCGCTGCATAATGTTTGCTTCAGCAGGCTCAAATGCCAAAGCCAGTGCCAGAGTGACTGCGGTAATCATATTGACCCAGAGAATTTGTACGGGTGTAATCGGCAGCATCGTGCCAAACATAATAGCCGCAATAATAACCAGCGCTTCACCACCATTGGTCGGTAAAATAAAGAGAA
The DNA here is from genome assembly GCA_030632625.1 of Gammaproteobacteria bacterium. GTDB lineage: Bacteria > Pseudomonadota > Gammaproteobacteria > GRL18 > GRL18 > GRL18. The sequence goes on along the minus strand of DAOVUK010000418.1, from coordinate 2,502 downwards.
TGGCTTTCTTAAGATTGTCATAAACTGTCCGCCCTTCTTCAACCGCGTGAGCTATCGAGGCAAAGTTATCATCAGCCAGTACCACTTCAGCCGACTCTTTAGCCACCTCAGTGCCATTCTGGCCCATTGCAGTTCCCACATCCGCACGTTTTAATGCCGGTGCATCATTAACACCATCACCGGTCATGGCTACCACATGACCATTTGCCTGCATAGCCTTGACCAGTCTCAGCTTATGTTCCGGGGTGGAACGGGCAAAAATATCTATATCATCAACAACATGCCGCAATGCCTCTTCGTCCATGGCTTCAATTTCATGCCCTCTGAGCACTTTTTCACCATCACCAATACCCATTTGAGCACCAATTGCCACAGCCGTAACAGCATGATCCCCGGTGATCATTTTTACCTGTATCCCTGCTGACTGGCATTTTTGAACCGCTCTGGCAGCTTCTTCACGGGGGGGGTCAATCATTCCGACAATACCGATCAAGGTCAGCCCCGTTTCCAGATCTGAAAAATTCAATTCATGATGTTCCGGGGCTGCAGATTTAAAAGCAATGGCCAGCACCCGCTGACCAAACCTGGCCATAGCCAGTATTTGCGCTTGCCAATATTGAGTATCTAGCGGTGCATCACCATTATAGCTTCTCTGCAGAGTACACATTTCTAATATTCTTTCCGGGGCTCCTTTAATATAAACAAAGCATTCTCCAGTATGACCATGATGTAATGTTGCCATAAAGCGATGTTCCGATTCAAAAGGAATCACATCGCTGCGCGGCCACATTTCCTGTTCAAATCCTGGTTCAAGTCCCGCTTTGATACTCAGAGCAAACAAAGCACCCTCGGTGGGATCTCCCTGCATAAGCCATTCGCTTTCCCCAGCCACAGTACGTTCAGACAAAATAGCATCATTGCATAATAAGGACGCCAGCATCAGTTCTGAAAGGATAGGATGCTCGTCCACAATCACTTCTTTACCTTCACTTAAAAAACCACCATGTGGATTATAGCCCACACCGGTTACCTCAATTAATTCAGTCGCGGTAGTCACTGACTGTACGGTCATTTCATTACGAGTTAAAGTACCTGTTTTATCAGAACAGATAACGGTCACTGAACCCAGAGTTTCAACCGCTGGTAAGCGCCGAATAATGGCATGTCGCTGCGCCATACGCTGCACACCAATAGACAGTGTAATGGTCATAATGGCCGGGAGACCTTCCGGAATGGCCGCCACCGCAAGACCCACGGCAGCAAGAAACATATCCGCAGCCGGGTAGGTACGAAAACCGACACCAAAAACAAAAGTAGCCATTGCCAGGATGAAAATAACCAGAGTCAGCCAGCGGGCAAATTGTGCAACCTGACGCAATAAAGGGGTTGTCAGTGTTGTCACCTCAGCCAGCATGGCACTGATCTGACCAATTTCTGTCGCTGCACCGGTTGCCACCACCACACCACGTCCCTGCCCGTAGGTGACCAGAGTGCCTGAATACGCCATACAATGACGATCACCCAGTCCCGCATCTTCTGCCACAGCCTCAGTGCGCTTTTCTACCGCAAGGGATTCACCGGTCAGTACGGCTTCCTGAATCTGCAGACTTTTTACCAGAAATAAACGCAGATCAGCTGGAATCTTATCACCGGACTGGACTAAAACAACATCACCGGGTATTAACTCATCTGAAGGAATAGTATGGCGCTGCCCGTCACGCAGTACAACAGCCTTAGGTGATAACATCTGACTGATTGCTTTTAAGGCATTTTCTGCCTTGCCTTCCTGCACAAAACCAATCACCGAATTAATAATAACAACACCCAGGATCACCCCCGCATCCACCCAGTGTTCAAGCAAAGCAACAACAAGACCCGAAGCGAGTAAGACATAGATTAAAACATTATGAAACTGATAAAAAAAACGCAGCAGAGGGCCGCGTGTTCTGGATTCAGGCAGCCGATTGGCACCATACACATTGAAACGACGATTAGCTTCATCACTTGAAAGACCGTCTGCATTTGCATCAAGAACAGTAAACACACCGTCATTGTGCAGCGAATGCCAGGCAGTATAGGTATCTGTGGATTTATCAGCCGGATGACTAGTACTTGTTATTTTTTTTAAACCTGTGATTTTTTTCAAATAGTGCGCTAGTTTTTCTTTCACCTGAGATTTCCTCACAGAAAAATCAATAATCTAACAAGGTTCTTCTAAAGGCTTACAAGAACCTCTGACAATTATCATTAACAGTAGCACAATCATAATAAAACGAAAGTAACTAAGGGTACTAAAGTAACGAATGGTACTATAATAAAGTATATGAAGACCCTGAAAAAAATATTACAGCAGATTGATAACAAAGGTTATAAAGCCTATAAAAGTATCAAAGGTATATATCAATTTGAACAATTTTCACTCAGTATTGATCATGTTCAGGGTGATCCCTTTGCTGTCCCTTCCCGTATTAATGTCAGAATCCCCATGTCAAAGGCTGATTT
>DAOVUK010000275.1 GCA_030632625.1 Gammaproteobacteria bacterium | reverse complement strand
TGAAGAGGAAAATCTATTTTTTATGGGACTGCTGTTCATATTTGTCATAAGAGGCCATTAATCCAGATTCATAGTAATTGATATTGTCTGTATTTGATGCAATAAAGGCAAGTGTTAATATTAATGAAAAAATCCCTGCCATAAAATTTGCAATTTATCTCTGTGACTGAGTCGGGGACGGAGATAGATTGAAGAAACATTTTGTTCTAATTTATCCAATATAAGCCTGCCGCCAGAAAAAATCATGCGAATTTCTATGGCGAAACGACCCGTAAGATTGGAGCAAAGCGGTTTTCCTGACTCATAAAGTGCCTTGCTTCGCTGCAACTGAAATTTAATTAAGTCCTGAGTTTGTTGATTATTAATATGTTGTTTAATATCATCGACTGACACTTGATAACGTGCCATTTCTTCAAGGGGCAGGTATAGGCGGTCATTTTCATCGATATCCTGCGCAATGTCCTGATAAAAATTAATCAGCTGCAGACCTGTGCAGATAGCATCAGAGTCATCCAGATTTTTTTTCGTTGCGCTATTATTTAAATACAATAATATCTGACCGACCGGATTAGCGCTTAAACGACAATAATCAAGTATTTCGTCAAAAGTCTGGTAACGAGTGGTAATAACATCCTGTTTAAATGCTTTAATAAGATCATAAAAGAGACCAATGGGTATCTGAAAGTGATGAATCACATCAGCTAAAGCAACGAAGATATTATTATTACTATGATGGCAGAAGCTATTTTTACTTTGCGCGGAATAATTTTTTAGAGAGTGCTCAATCTGTTGTAGTTCAGAAATGTATTGATCAAGAGACTGGAGCCTTTTTTGCCTGCTGATATTTCCTTCATCGGCAAAATCATCCGCAGTCCGGGCAAAAGCATAAACAGCACTTATTGGAAAACGCAATTTTTTGTTGAGCAGATATGAGGCTACCGGGAAATTTTCGTAGTGATTTTGGGCGATTGCCAGACAATATTTGTAGGCTTTGTCTCGTTTTTTCTCAGAAGTTAACATTTGCAGACAATTTATTAAAAAATAAAGAATTAAGTACATTTCTTTAACTAATGTGTAATATACTTCAATCTAAGTAAAATAACTATAATTTACATGTGGTTTTCTATTTTCCTGACTATTTTTCAGGTTTGATTCGTTGATGACATTTTGAGGTATTTGTAGCATGAAAGATTTATTACTGGGCCTGTTGATCGGTGCTATTATAGGTTTGTGGGTTGGTGTTAATCTGGGAAAAGATCAACCACTGATGACTAATCCTTTTGCGGATAAAAACAGTATGACGGAATTAAATAAGAAGTTTGATCAATTACAGCAGGATATCTCGAAAAAAAGTAAAGAGATTTACAACGACTCAAAAAAAGTAGTTGAAGATGCATTATAAATGGATGGACACTAATTAGTGCCTATCCGTTTATTTGAGCATTCAATTGGCTTCATTTAAACCTCTAAAGATCCTGCCTATGAATGAGAGTCAGGTACCAGACCACATCATCGTTCTACGTTGTCCTGAACCTCTGACATCAGGGCACACGGAACCAGAACCATGGATATGATCGTTTTCAGTACAATAATCACCATTGTGAGCATACATTGCTACGACATAAATATTTGGCCCATTAGGAGCATCATAATTATTGGTAGCAGGCTGAATTTCTCTTGCTGTACGAAACCAGGCATCTATAACATCGTCGCCACTAAGCGCAAGCTCCATAAAACGACGACCTTCATCCGTATTGTCATAAGTGACTGCACCGTAGGCGAGCATGGAATGGAGACCATCAAAGGCATTACGCCAGCGGTCAAATGCATTATTAGTGCTACCAACAAAATGAGAACTCTGCAGTGGTCCACATGCTGCCACAATAAGCCATTCCAGATCTTGTTGACCCCACATATCTGAGCCACCCGATACCTCACTAAAGTTCAAAGATGTATCATCCGGGTTGAATAAATTCCAGCCATTTGGTGATGCATGTCCAGTGTAAAAAACCAGATCAACTGCATCAATATAACTATCATCATTTCGTCGCCAATCAGATTCAAATGCAGCGGCATTGCCCCAATCAAAATTAACATTCCAGCCCGAATCACGACATTTATCTATAAAGCCTTGACGATTACCTGAACTACCTCCAAGCCCCTGGCTTTCACCTATCCAACTTGCGCCACACTCCAGAGAGTTTGCTGCATAAGCGGGAGAAATTAAACTGTCCAGAATATTGAGTTTTACATGCATTTCTTCGTCACCTTTAGTGGGTTTCGGAATATATTGCCGTATAGAACGAGACTTGGATTTAAGACCTTTTTTCCAGATTGGACCATATTTACTTGCAGAAATAATTTGAGGACGGAAAGGAATAACTTCTTTACCATTGACAATATTACCTGAAACAATCCAGACAGGTGCAAGATATTGCTGCTTTTTAAAAGCCGGTTCTGCATAATAAGCAAGACTTGCTTTAAGATTTTTATATTTAGCTGTGCCGGCAGTCTTCAAGAACTTTTTTATAGCTTCTTTAGCAATACCAGTCTCAATAGTATCAACCTTTTTTACGATAGGTCTCCAACCTCCCATAAAGCTTGTAATTTTTCCTTCGGCACCAACAGTAGCAGATATTTCACTGCCACCTCCAATAACAGGAATATTTTTTCTCTCTGCCGAAACGAAAGCCCTCCATGTAGTAGTGTAGTCAAGTACACGCTTATTCTTAAGCCTTCTTCGATCATTCCCTATAGCTGTTTCGGTTAATGCTATTTGCTTAAACTTAACAAATTTACTTGAAGGTAATAATTTGGCATTATCAATAAATTGTGCTGCTATTTTGTTAGCATTAGCACGACCTGGAACTTTTCCCTTAACTTTAGATGTCCAGAGCTTTGATTTATCTGCGGCATACCAATGACCACTACGCTTATCAAATTCTAGTTTCTGAGTACCTCTTTGCATAATTACGGCACTTGGTCGAAATCTGTTTTTAACAAATTTAGGTTTATTAGAAGAAAAAGCGTTCATAAACAAACCATGTGCTTTTTCTTTATCGAAGCCCTCTGTCTTTACAAGAAAAACTGGTAGTTCTATAGCCTGTGCCTGATATAAAAAACCTACAGAAATATAGAGACAAACGGCACTAATCAATAATATTTTTTTCATGTTAATAAACTCCTTTTTATTTACTAAATGTAAGAAATACATGTTTATAACTACATTAATCACCTCATCCCAACATTTACCACAAAAAAATAATTTAATCAATGTTTAATTGCATTCAATAATTTGAACAGGATTCCTGCTGTAAATAAAACGATAATATCTCTGTTTATACATTGTAAAATGTCATTGAATTCCCTATCCTTGCATGCAGGATTCATCGATGATAATGATTGCGAAATCTATCTACCAAACTCGCTACGAACAGATTGCATGGTGTATAGAAACAAACAAAAAAAGGGGTTTTAAATGGGCTTGAGAAAAGAAGATGGCTGTGGCGAGAATATGCAGGAAACTATGCTTCAGTTGTCACAGGATATCGGTGTCATGGCGGATCGTATTGGTGAGATGGCGGATCGTATCCTGGAGACCCAGAATATCCAGAGTGAGAACATGTCAATGACCCAGAAAAATATGCTTGAAATGATGGAAACGATCCAGAAGAACATGTTTGATATGATGGAGATGAGCCAAAAAAACATGCTTGATATGATGGACATGATGAGCAGTACCATGGGTTCAATGATGGGCGAGCAGACCAAAATGATGGACCGCATTGCCGATCGGCTTGACTGCAACAAATAATTAGAAGAACGTCAGGAAGAGATGTTCGAACGTAAAAAAAATTTCGTCAACAGAAAAAAAGTGAACAATGACCTTCTAATAATTAAATTATTAACGGATGTGTTATGTATAAAGAAATTTTTAGTGCAATTGCTATTGCGCTGACGTTTATTGCGTATATACCATATATTCATTCAATTCTAAAAAAATAAAATAAAACCGCATGTGTTTTCATGGGTAATTTGGGGTTCCACAACGATTATTGTTTTTTTTGCACAGTATGAAGATGGAGGTGGTGCAGGTTCATGGCCAATTGGTGTTTCGGGAGTTATAACCTTTTATGTCGCTTTTTTGGCATATATAAGAAAGTCAGATATTACTATTGCAAGGTCTGACTGGTATTTTTTTCTAACAGCAATGGCTTCTATACCATTTTGGTATTTTGCTTCTGATCCTTTATGGGCAGTAATCATATTGACAACAGTTGATATTATTGGGTTTGGTCCAACTGCCAGAAAGGCATACAAGTTTCCATTTGAAGAACAATTAACTTTTTTTGCTCTTTTCATTGCACGTAACATTATGGCTATTTTAGCGTTGGAGCATTATTCATTGACGACTGTTTTATTTCCATTCGCTGTAGCTGTTGCATGTCTGCTGCTAATTATTATGATAATGTTACGTAGAAGAAATATTGCTTAATATTGATTACTGACCTGGAAGTTTTATAAATGAATTATACTATTAAGTTTAACCTCAACAATGAATATTTTATAGAAGCCTGTAATCAATCCATCAAATATGCCAATAAAAATGGTTGTTTTGATTGCTAGAAATAAATTAACGGGTAAAGATGTACGATGGATGAAATTCTTGAGTCACATTGGAGTTATAATAAAGAGTCAATTTTTCCAGAAACTGTCATTAAAGCGGATGTGTCCAGACAAAATTATTCCGTGTTTCCCAGAAGTTTTTATGTTGATATCGAGAAACAATGTACTCAATGTCATCGTTGGTTTATCTTCTACGCGAAAGAACAACAATATTGGTATGAATCTCTAGGATTTTATATTGATTCTGATTGTGTTAAATGTATCGATTGCCGAAAGTCTGAGCAGAGTATAAATACGCTTCAACAGGAATATGGTCTCTTGATAAAAATGACTACTCGCACCAAAAAAGAAACTAGTAGGCTAAAAAATATTGCCTTAGAATTGTATCAATCCGGGTATATTAAAAACAAGCACAAGATTGATAATATCAACTAATAAAATAATAGTATCAAGGGCAAATAGAAATTTGACTTCCTCCTCCAGCTAAAGCAAGAGGATTCCTGCATGTTAAAGGCAGGTGAAAAACTCTCACGAGTTTTCAGGTTTCTGTTTCATAGTACATTGCCCAGGGAGGCATGAGCTTGGTTTTCGCACATACAGTGTTCC
>DAOVUK010000127.1 GCA_030632625.1 Gammaproteobacteria bacterium | reverse complement strand
GATCCATGGGGACAAGTCAAATATAGTAAAACACAAGTTCAGGGATCAATGCTTTCTGAACTGACTGAACTTCCAGAATCACAGGTATCTACTGAACAGCGGAAGCAGGAGGCTATGTTGAATAAAATTCAGGAAATAAAGAATGCAAATACACGTTACCAGCAGAAAAAAACCACTGAGAAATTGTTAAAGCAGCAAAAGCTTATAAAGCAAAAACATTGCCAGATACTGCGAAATACGCTGGCAGATATACAACTGAGAAACTCAAGAAGATATTACCCGGATAATTATTTTTTTCCAGGTCAGAATTTTTATCCGGCAAGAAATTATTCTCAGGGGAGATATGGATATTACAGGGATTATAATTATGATTTTCTGGAAAACGATTTATATATAGAAATACAAAAAAATTGTCGTTAGCTATAGCGAAATAATATAGATTGAAACGTGTCAATGAAATTTCTATACCTTAGGGCCATGGAAAATAAATATTCCAGTTTCACCGCTTATGCAGGGGTTTGAATTGTTTGACCTGAGTAATAAATTGCATAATTAAATCTTTATTTTTCTGGCTTGCATAACGAATTTGAATGTAGTGATCAATAATGCTCAGAATAATTATTTTATGCTCAGGAAATTGTTTAATCGCCTGATGTTTGACAGCTTCAGGACCTTCATTGAGCTGCACAGACAGGCCTGCATGATTTAACTTGTGAATAAATTTTAAATAATATTGATAAACCTTGTCGGTTTGTTGATAGAGTCGAAAAAAATAAATGATTTGAAATAAAATAAACAGGCCGGCCATACTGCCTATCAGTAAAAAAATCAAAGTCTGCCAGTTTGCACTGAAGCCCATCAGTTTTAATAATAAATTTTGTTTTGTTTGATCATACCCCAAAATCCAGTTGTTCCAGCTGTGTTTTAAATTATCAATCGATTGTTTGAGCTGTTTATAGAAATTATAAAGACTGGTTTTTTGCTGCGCAGATAATCGGGGCAGATCAGGTATATTGAGTGAAGAGAAACTCAGTCGCTCAAGATTTGTCTGAAAAATATCAGCCTCAATGCGCTCAGGCGGAATCATTGCCGTTGGATCAACTCTCACCCAGCCCTTTTTTGAAAAAGCATCGTTGCCCAGCCAGACTTCAGCCCAGGCATGGGCATTTGACTGGCGGACAACATAATAATCACCGACTTCATTTTTTTCAATACCCTGATAGCCTGTGACAACACGGGCAGGAACACCGGCAGCACGCATGAGTAATACAAAACTGCTGGCATAATGCTCACAAAAACCTCGTTTTTTATCAAATAAAAATTCATCACTGGGATTATCGAGCATGGTGTCAGGTTTTTTAGTGTAGTAGAAAGGCATGTTTTTATAATAGTTTAAGCCGGCTGATACTATTTCCTGCTTGCTGCTGAGGGATTGCTGCCATGTTTTACCCAGTTTATAAGTCCTGGGATTACTGGCCTGTGGAAATTTCAGGGCACTCTGAAGTTCATTTTTGCTGACTTGATTGAGTATAAATTGAGTGCTGGAGGTAACCTGGTATTGAGTCAGCTGATAAATATTAGTTTTATTGAGCAACTGAAAATCTGTACTCAGATAAAAGCCTTTTATGGTAGTACCTTGTACCCGGGAAGGCATTTCAAGTGCAAACAGCCATTTCTGTTGATGGGGTTCCAGGGTGACTGTATAAGAAACAGCTTTGCCTCTATTTTTAATAAGCCCTGTTAAATCTTTTTCACTAATCTGAGAAGTTAATGCCTGTGGTTTTTGTTGGCTCCATAAGAAACCATCAGTCTCGTTTAATACCGGACCACGCCAATAGAGTTTGTCAGCAGGTGGGGGAGGACCCTGAAAATCAACGCGAAAGGCAATTTTGTTTGAATCCACTAAATTGCTGACACTGCCGGGATACATTTTGTCGGATAAACCGGTGCTGCTGGACTGTCCATCTTCCGGCAAACTCCATAAGGGGCCTGGTATACGGGGGAAAAATAAAAACAGAATAATAGCAATGGGTAAAGCTTTAACAAATAAACGGCCGATTAAATAAAAACTATCATACAAAGGCAATGATGTTTGTGGTTTACGATTAAATGCACTGAGCATTAAAGTTAATATTATGATGTTGGTCAGGACAAACAAACTGAGAATAATATCCTGTGAATGTAAAAAATGGGTGATCAGAATAAAATAGCCTAAAAAAAATATCAGAAAAATATTGCGTCTATCCAGTTCATTTTGAATTTCCATTAATTTTAAACACACCATAATGGATAACAGACTTAGTGAGGCTTTCTGGGAAAAAAGAAAACCATAATTCATCACTAAAATAAGCAGGGCAATTAAGACCAGAATAAAACGAATGAATTTACCCGGCAGGGGAATGATGCCCAGTGTATGCAGTGTAAACCACAATAGAATGCTAATAATATAAGCTAAAATAAAGACGGAAGCGGATGTCAGATGCGGTAGTAAAATGATAAACAGAATAACAGGTAATAGAGTATGAAGACTCATTAAATTCTTAAATGCGGCCTGTTTTGAGCGCAGACTGCTGTCTTTAATAAACCGGGCTTTAAAAAACCTGAGCATAATGAACCTTTTACTAATAAACCTGATAGAGCGCCAGTGCTTTGAGGCATTGATGCTGATGCAATTGTCCCTGACTGATGTTAATGGTGCTTCCAGGTATTATTAAACCATATCGATCACCCTGATCTTCGGCATCGATGATTAAACGACATAACTGACTGAGTCGTCTTTCAATATCACCACTTAATTCATTCCAGTCCAGCCAGTATTCATGATTATTGCCACCTGAGAAGGTTTTGCTTAAAAGTCCCTGTTCACGGGCATAAGCTTTCCAGTGAATGTGCTTTAAGGATTCTCCTGGCTGATAACTTTTAAAACCGCTGAAATCATCAAAACCACGTCCTTTTGCACCCTGTCCTTCGCTATTTGAACCACTTTGAGGCACATGATTAAATTTTTTGCTTGGCCTGGGATAAATAACAGCATCATTATTAAGCTGGATATTAGTCCAGGCACGAAATAAGCCTAAAGGGTAAAGCGTGGAAATAGTTAATGGCGGTAATTCAAATGGCCCGCGTTGAGTCGTTGGACTGGATAAAGGCAGCAGTGTTTGCTCACCATATCGCACATCGGTTAATTTTTGTAAAAAGATATCAGAAGACTGGGAAGGATTCAGTGCCTGTTGATGTGAGAATTGTATGGCGATAGAATATTTCGCTGAGTTATTTTTTCTTTGGATTGAGTCAGCAGCAGACTGACTGATAACCAGAGGTAAGCTGATATTCTGACAACAGAAAACAGGTGTTACATGAGCAATAGAAAATTGCAGATTGAGTAAATTCTGCTGAGTCATATGCATGGAGATAATGCCGATACCAGCCATTAGAAAAGCGCAGAAAAAAATCAGGGAATTATTAAAATTAATAGCTGCCGATAATATTAATATGACCAGAACAGCATAAATAATACCTTCTTTGGTGGGTAATATGTAAATACTTTTAGATGTCAGTAGCGCAGAATCTTTATGAGAAACCCGTTTAAGCAACCAATTTTGTAGTTTGACTGATATGTCCATTATAAAATAATAGAATGATTGTGAAGTTAAAGAAAGGGGGAGGGGATATAATTTTTAATAGTGCATAAAAAAGGGAGTGGTTAACTCCCTTTTTTATACTGCATTTTTTTGCTGTTTAGAGCAGCTGTTTACTTCTTGCTGAGCTGATCTTTTAACAAGTCACCCAGAGAAGTCGTTGCAGAACCACCGTCGGTGTATCCTGACATAACTTCAGCTTCTTCAGCAACATCTTTCGCTTTGATTGACAGGTTTATAACCCGGCTCTTACGGTCAACACCAATAAACTTGGCTTCAACTTCATCACCCACTTTTAATACTGTGGATGCATCTTCAACCCGCTCCTGAGAAATTTCAGAAACTCGTAAGCTTGCGTCAACATTTTCAGCTAATTCAATTACTGCACCACGGGCATTAACTTCTTTAACGGTACCTGTAACAACGGAGCCTTTTGGATTAGCGGCGACATAAGTTGAGAATGGATCCTGATCAAGCTGCTTAATACCCAGAGAGATACGGCCACGCTCTGAATCAATTTCCAGAACCACAGCTTCCAGTTCGTCACCTTTATTAAAGCCGGTAATTTCATCTTCACCAGAAGCATTCCAGGCGATATCAGAAAGATGAATTAAACCATCAATGCCGCCTTCCAGACCAATAAACAGACCAAAATCAGTGATTGATTTAATCTTCCCGGTCACTTTATCACCCTTTGTGTGTGTTGCTGAGAATACTTCCCATGGGCTTTGTGAACATTGCTTCATACTTAAAGAAATACGACGACGTTCCGGATCGATGTCCTGTACCATGACTTCAACTTCATCACCGACATTACAGACTTTAGATGGGTGGATATTCTTATTAGTCCAGTCCATTTCAGATACGTGAACCAGACCTTCTATGCCTTCTTCGATTTCAACGAAACAACCGTAGTCAGCCAGGTTAGTCACCTTACCATTGAGGCGAGTACCTTCAGCATAACGTTCTTTGATCTTCGACCATGGATCTTCGCCGGTTTGCTTCAGGCCAAGTGATACACGAGTACGCTCACGATCATATTTAAGCACTTTAACATCAATTTCATCACCAACTGAAATAATTTCGCTAGGATGCTTGACGCGTTTCCAGGACATATCAGTAATGTGCAGCAGACCGTCAACACCACCTAAATCAATGAAAGCACCATAGTCAGTCAGGTTCTTAACGATACCTTTAACAGTCTGACCTTCTTCAAGGTTCTCAAGTAACTTTTCACGTTCTGCTGAATTAGCAATTTCAAGAACAGCACGACGGGAAACAACAATGTTGTTGCGTTTCTGGTCCAGCTTGATAACTTTAAATTCAAGTTCTTTGCCTTCAAGGTATGAAGCATCGCGTATTGGGCGAACATCGACTAATGAACCAGGCAGGAAAGCGCTGATTTCGCCAAGTTGTACAGTGAAACCACCTTTGTTCTTGTCAACAATAGTACCAGTAACGGTTTCATCAGCATCAAATGCCTTATCAAGACGAATCCAGGCTGCAGCACGTTTCGCTTTTTCACGAGATAGACGTGTTTCACCATAGCCATCTTCAATGGTATCCAGAGAGACTTCTACTTCATCACCAACGTTGATTTCACCATCACTGGCGAACTGGTGTAGAGGAATAACACCCTCAGATTTCAGGCCAGCGTTAACAACGACAAAATCGTTGTCGATACTGACAATAACACCTGTTACCAGTGCACCTGGTTTCATTTCTGTCTTTTTTAGACTTTCTTCAAATAATTCAGCAAAGCTCTCGCTCATTCGGGTATATCCTTGACCAAAAATTCTGATCACATGTTGTGGTAAAAACTGACGTTTTTACAGTTAATAAATATTCAAATCCCGTTTTTATAGCAAGTCTGTAATAAACAGGCCTGATAAAACAGGGGCGATTAAGGTGTTTGAATAGTTAAGATTCCAGATAAAAACTAAATTACGTATCAATCTTTTTTAGTTTTTATCTGTTAAAAAAGTTAAAAATCAAACGGTTATAGTTTCTGTTTGTGACTATTAGCCGTAAAACAGAAGAAAATTACGTGCTTCAAATATGCAAAGCATAATATAGAAGGGCATATATTGTAACAGTGTTTTCCTTGGCGATCAAAAACTTATGAATGAAAAAATGTTTTTTCATTTCACGGCTCCATACCCTCAGAAAGTGCCCCTGGTTACACATCCACGCCTAAGAGCGCCTACTTTTGCTGTGCTATGCAGTATAAGAGCATTCCTGATCAAAAAAGCCCCGGGCAAATATTATTTGCTCCGGGGCTTTAGGGGCTGTTAATTACTTGTAAAATCGGCTCCTAGAAACTTCCCTTAACACCAGCAGTAATAATTTGCAGCATCTGAGAATTAATGGTGATAGCGATTTTTCTCAAACCTTCTGGTAATGGGTATTTATCAATAATCATATCCAGATTGATCATTTGTAACCAGAGGTGTCCTTCTTCATCTTCAACCAAAGCAATTCTGCAAGGCATATAGGCTGCATAAAGGGTGTTGAATTCAACCATTTTCATGGCATCTTCCGGATTACAAAACTGGAAAATTTCTAAATGGCGCGGCTGCAGGCCGCGTGCTTTCAATTCATCTGATACCGGTAGATAGCCCACTTTTTTCATATTAAGTTCTTCAGCTTTAAGATTAATAGACATGTGAGCATCACGGGCACTGACGCCTTTATCCAGAGGCATTTTTAACACTGAATTGGACACATCAATAATTTGCGGCATCAGTTTGGCTTTTTGAACAAGTTCCTGAGCAACGCTGTTTTGACTCAGAATAACTAATGAAGAAAACAGGCTTATGCCGAGAATGATAAGTTTTGAAAATTTCATGTTATATCCTTGTGTTGAATTAATTAGTCATCAAGAGTTGAAATAAAAGTCAGAATATCAATGATTTCTTCTTTGCTGTAATCATCAAAGGTTTCGTCTTCTGGATCATTATCGTGTATGCGATCTTTGGCTTTAAAGAAGTCTATTTGTCGTGACAAATATTCAGAATACTGCCAGGCTGTTGGTGGTGCTTTCTTTTTGACCCGGCCTTCTGCTTTTTTGCCATGACAGGTTTTACAATCACCCTTATATAATTTTTTGCCCTTTTTGGCATTACCGGTAAATGTTGGGATGGTCAGAGTGGGCGCTTGTTTCTGAATATCAATCGATGCAATATAAGCAGCCAGGTCTGCTTTTTCTTTATCGGTCATGCTATCAAGCCGACCAATGGTGACCATTGCCGGATTAAAGCGATTTTCTGCTACAAATTCATCAATCTGGGCTGCTAAATAATATTCTGGTAAGCCTCCAATTTTTGGAAAATCACCCCCTATAACTCCCTGACCGACTTTACCATGGCAAAGTGTACAAAACTTAAAAAGCTCCTTACCGTTTTCTAAATCAGCTGAATAGCTGTTTGATCCGAAAAAAAGTAAGCAACTGATGATGATTGAATAAAAAAAGCGATACCTCATAAAATTCTCCTTTGGTTTTGGTATTTTTGGTTTTTTAATTATATTTTTTGTACTGAATCTACAGCACTATATATGCCAATATTAAAATATTATTAATAAATGTATACTTTGCCTGGATTAATAAGCGATAAAAATTTTTTAAGACACCTGAAAAGGATCTTGATAGGGAATTATGTCATTTAAATTGATCTATGTCATGAAATTATCATGACATAGATCAATTTAAGTCTTTTGTCATGACAAAATATTGCTTATGGGATGGGCAGTTCATCAAATAAATTCATTACCTGCTGTTCGTTGCGACTCTGATCATCTCTGACCACAAGACGATGTAAAATAATAGAGGGTAAAATGGCTTTGATGTCATCAGGAATCACCATTTCCCGATTATGAATAAAGGCCCAGGCCTGTGCTGCCCGTAAAAGTGCCAGACCGGCACGGGGCGATAATCCGGTCAGAAAATACTGGCTATGGCGGGAAAATTGTAAAATATCCTGAACATAATCCAGCAGAGCGGAAGAAATGTGGACTTTTCGAATTTGCTGCTGCATTTTTATCAGCTGTTCCGTACTGAATTCAGGCTTGATGGTCTGTAATAGTTCCCGCCGGTCAGCACCGCTTAAAATACCCCGTTCAGTGTGCCGGTCGGGATAGCCCAATACAATGCGCATTAAAAATCG
>DAOVUK010000512.1 GCA_030632625.1 Gammaproteobacteria bacterium | reverse complement strand
TGAAAATTGCTGATAATGGATGATACTGATCGAAAAATTATTAATTCCCTTCAGGGTGATTTCCCTATAGATGATCATCCTTATCAGATTGCGGCACAAAGAATTGGCATAAATGAAGATGAACTGCTTAAACGTCTTGAGAGACTACTGGAAAACCGTACTCTCACTCGTTTTGGACCAATGTATGATATTCAGAAACTAGGCGGTAGTTTCAGCCTGTGTGCAATCCGTGTACCCTCAGAGCGTTTTACAGAAGTCACCGAAATTGTTAATTCCTTTGCAGAAGTTGCCCATAATTATGAACGTGACCATGAGTTTAATATGTGGTATGTTTTAGCAACTGAATCCTCAGCTCAAATCGATATAATTAATCAGGCCATTGAAGAAAAAACCGGACTTAAGGTCTATAATATGCCTAAACTTCAGGAATTCTTTGTCGGCCTGCACTTTCAGGCTTAGAATCTGAGTTCTGGCCATTAATTAAACGTCTTACTTTAAAGCCCCCTTTATATAAAAGCTATGGATGATCTGGACAGAAAAATAATCACCGCCACCCAATCCGGCCTGCCTCTGGTCAAAGAGCCCTATCAGGCAATTGCCCGGCAGCTCAATATTGACCCGGAATTATTAAAACAGCGCATGCAGCACATGCTGGATGAGGGAGAAATACGCCGCATTGGCGCTGTTCCAAATCACTACAAACTAGGTTACCAGGCAAACGCGATGTCAGTCTGGAATGTACCTGATGCAATGATTGCTGAGTTAGGACAACAACTGGGGGCATTATCCTTTGTCAGTCATTGCTATGAACGCCCCCGTTTTTTGCCTGAGTGGCCCTATAATTTATTTGCCATGCTGCATGGTAAAAGCAGGGATGAAGTCGCTGAAAAGGTTCAGGAAATCATTAGCATACTGGGTGAACATTGCGCTGGATATGAGCTGCTTTATAGTCAGCAGATTTTAAAGAAAACCGGGCTGCGCCTGAAAAATTAAAAATTAAACGCTAATTCATTTAGCCAACGGTCAAATATGTTCAGAATCTCACAATACCTAAACCAAGTCATTAATCCAACCCCTCTGGGCGCTAAACGCAATCCTCCGGGCCCTGTGGTTATCTGGAATTTAATCCGGCGCTGCAATCTTACCTGTAAACATTGCTACTCAATTTCTGCAGACACACATTTTAAAGGTGAATTATCCACGGATGAGGTCTTCACAGTAATGGATGATTTGCAGGACTTTGGTGTGCCGGTACTGATTCTATCCGGTGGTGAACCTTTATTACGGGATGATATTTTTGAAATTTCACATCATGCCAAAGATATGGGCTTTTATGTGGGTTTGTCAACCAATGGTACATTGATCACTGAAGCAAATATTAAACAAATTGCCGAAATGAATTATAACTATGTCGGCATCAGTATTGATGGTGTTGAAGCAACTCATGATGTCTTTCGACGCAAACAGGGTGCCTATAAAGAATCCATCAAGGGCATTCGTCTGTGTAAAGAAAATGACATTAAAGTGGGTCTGCGATTTACCCTGACTCAGGACAATGCTGACGAGCTCCCCGCCCTATTACAACTTATGGAAGACGAAGGGGTTGATAAGTTTTATCTTTCCCATCTTAACTATGCAGGCCGGGGCAATAAGAATCGAAAAGATGATGTTTATCACCAGGCAACGCGAAAATCCATGGATTTTCTCTTTGAACACTGCATCAATGAAATAAAACAGGGGATCCACCGTGAATACGTCACGGGCAACAATGATGCTGATGGCCTCTATCTCTATCACTGGGTTAAAGAGTATTACCCTGAGCAGGCTGAAGCGATCAAGGCACGTCTGGATCAATGGGGTGGTAATTCATCTGGCGTGAACATCGCTAATATCGATAACCTCGGTAAAGTCCATCCTGATACCATGTGGTGGAATTATTCTCTTGGTAATGTCAAAGATCGTCCTTTTTCAGAAATCTGGAATGATACTTCTGACCCGCTGATGGCTGGCCTGAAACAAAGTCCTCGTCCGGTTGAAGGGCGTTGTGCTCAATGTCAGTATCTAAAAATCTGCAATGGCAATACTCGCGTCCGGGCCTGGCAGACAACCGATAACTTCTGGGCAGAAGATCCTGCCTGTTACCTGACGGATGAAGAAATTGGCATTGCCTAGTCCTAAGGTTCATAAACAACATAAAATATTTAGTCTCAGGGCTCGTTTTATCAGCCTTGCACTGCTTCTCAGC
>DAOVUK010000337.1 GCA_030632625.1 Gammaproteobacteria bacterium | reverse complement strand
GGCTAAATTCCAGCTTTCATCCAATAACCAGTCTTGCCTCATGAGTGTGCCATAGCTGGTGATCACTAAATCATACTGTTCAGAGAACCCCATGTCAGCGGTTTTGGCCAGCTCAGATTTGGATATCATAGAACTGTGAATAAAAAAACAGTTGAGTGATGGGGCAAACTTATCAATTTCATCTTTCCAGTTATTGAGCAATGAGGCCGGTAAAATCAAAAGAGAGGGCTTTCTCTTTAAGTCTTTATTCTTCAATTCTTTGTTTTTCAGCTCTTTATTCTTCAGCTCTTTATTCTTCAAGATGAGCAGCAAAGAAATAATCTGAATGGTTTTCCCCAGCCCCATATCATCCGCAAGACAAGCCCCCAAACCCAATTGACTTAATTCATACAACCAATTAACGCCAGTAGACTGATAAATTCTCAAAGATGCCTTCAATGCCTTACCTGGTTTGATGGTTTTAATATTTTCAGGGTTTCTCAGGCCTTCAAATAGTTTACTTAAACCTTCACCTGCATTGATAAAAGACCATTGCTGCTGATCATCCTGATACTTATCGTTTAAATCCGAAGAGGTTCCTGCTAATAATCGCATGCCTTCAATAAAGCTAATGCCATTTCGGCCATACTCCTGCTCCACTGATTTCCAGTGTTCCAGTGCCTGATTAATCTGCTCCTTATCCACTTCAACCCACTGACCTTTCAAGAAGATCAGTCCTTCATCAGATGCTAAGATCTGCTCCAGTTCCTGAGAACTTAATTTCTCATCACCAAGCACCAGATCCAGGTTAAAATCGAGTAAATTGTCCATCGAAAAGTTTTTTTGTGAGGCATTGCCTATGCTGATACTGACTTTGGGACGGGGTCTTTTTTTCCACCAATTGGGCAATTTAACAATCACACCACTTTGCGTATAATCAGGCACCGAGCTCAAAAAATCATAGGCTTCAGCACTTGTCCAGGCCAGCGGTGAATAGATATCACCACTGGAGACCAGTTCATCAATCAATGGACTGGTTTGACAGGCTCGATTGATGGGTTTTAATAAATGGATCAATTCTTTTTTATTTTCTGTCCCGGCATATTCTTCCAATGCTTTGCCTAATGGCTTGTGTTGAGTTTTTCCAGACTGAGTTTGTTTAGGGACATAGGTTGCAATAAAGGCAAATGGATAGTCCTGATCATTTTTATTTTCAGCCAGATGAAAGCAGACTCGACCCACCTGATGCCATTGAGGTGCTTTCTTTTTAAAAAAGTCTTCCAGTGTACCGTTCGAGGCATTGACCTGTTGACAAAACCACTGATCAAAATTCTGCCATAGCTTATTATAAATTTCTGATGACAAATATTCACTACCCTGAAGAGGCGGTCTGTTTCTCAGTAAGCTGTTGGTATCCAGTTCGGGTGAAATGAGTGAAATCATCTGCTCCGTTACACCTTCATGACAACGGGCAGACATATACTGATTAGCAAAATCTCGCCAGTATTTCACTGATGTTGATAAGTTTGTGTCATTCTTAAGACAGACCAAAGCAAACAATCCTTCTGGAATTGATTGCTTAAATGCCTGACAAATATTATCTTTTTGAGTGTTGTCTGTTTGCAGATCCAGGGCATTATCATGGCACTGGAGATGACCGGAGGGCAAAACGGTAATAGTCTCTGACATTATATAATTTCTTTATCTCTTGAGGTACTTGCAAAATTGCTTTTTCTTTGGCTTTTTACTTCCCCCTTTTTCGCCTCAGGGCGCCTACTTTTGGCAAAGGGGGACTGAGGGGGTTTAACAGCTTTATAATTATCAATAGATTACAATTAAAAGAAACAACCCCCTCAGTCCCCTTTCTAAAGAAGGGGGAAGCTAAGAGCAATTTTGCAAGTACCTCTCTTATCTAACAAATAAGGAGCCACTGTCTTTGCGGTTTCGATTGTAGCATGCCTGCTTTTTATTTCATTCACCCGATTAACAAACAATCAAGCAGTCAATTTCACCCAAGATAAGCAGGCTTTAGCTGCTATCCACAACTTGGTCTTGCCATACTACTTCTCTTCAGATTGATCAAAAATTTCCATTTTAAAGCTGAGTTATCCCCACGATTTTTTTAGTAAAGCGCTGAAAATAAAGATAAAGATCACAAACTCAGCCATCAATATTCAAACTGCCTTTGACTTACAACTTACAACATAAAAACTTACAACTTACAAACTCTATTCCGTAAATTGATTCAGCAAAATATGAGCGGGCTGAGTAAAAATTTTATTCACTACAAGCATTCCCAGACCGCAGATTAATACCACAGAAATGACGCTGATACCCAACCAGACGCCTGGATGCAGGCTAAAATCCATCTGGAACACCTGCTGATACAACACATAGGCGGCAAATTCTGCCAGCAATAGAGCGATTAAAGCACTGAGCAGGGCAACCACAACAAATTCAACCAGTAAATAATGCCGCAATTGTCTGGCACTGGCACCCAGGGTACGGATCACAGCATTTTCATACATCCGTGAGGCCAGAGTGGATGATAACGATGAGCTTAAGATTAAGGCACCGGCAATGATAATAAACAGAAAAATTAATTCGATAGCATCTGACACCCGTTCAATAATAAACTGTACTTCTTTAAGAATTTCATCCACTTCAATAATGGTAATACCCGGAAATTTTTCCATTAATTGATTCAGCTTAAATTTATCCTTTGCGTCTAAATAAAAACTGGAAATCCAGGTCATGGGATATTGCTCTATCAGACCCGGTGAAAAAATAATATAAAAATTGGGTTGAAAAGAATCCCATTTAACCGTTCTGAACTGCGACACAACACCTTCTATGTGTCGTGAGCCCACCCGAAAACCAAGCAGGTCACCCTGTTTTATATTGAGCGCTTTAGCCAGACTGCTTTCAATGGAGATCTGTGCTGCTTTTTCCGGTATTTTATTCACTTCAGTTTGACTAAAACTCAGATTTAACTCACGATGCAGAGCATTATGCGCCCGGGCAGTTTCAGATATGGCTTCATTAATTGGCCGCTTATTCAAAGAGGTCAGCCTGCCCCTGACCATAGGGTATATGCCCTGAGTATTTATCTGCTGCTGCTGCAGATAAGTTTCAAATTGCAGTCGTTCATAACTTTGCACATTAATAACAAAATGATTGGGTGTCTGTTCAGGAAACTGCCGCTGCCAGTTATCCAGCAATTCTGTGCGCACTAAAAAAATGATAATTAATAGTGAGAAAATCAGACTAAAGGTGGTTATCTGTAATAACACAGCACGTTTATGACGTGCTAAATTTAATAGTGAAAGTCTGTTAATCAGCTGATAATATCGCCCGGTGCGGATAATTTGTCCCAGAAGAAATTGCGCCGTAAAATACAGCAGCACAGCACTGACAGACAGTACCAGATAAAACAAGAGAGTGATTTTGCTATTTTCTGTGTACCAGATGGAGAGCAATAACAGGCCCGCAAAACTCATCAGATAATAGAGTTTAGCACTCATGTCTGCAGAAGAATTTTTTTCATAAAGAAATGATTTTCTAATCAGTCCCATGGGCGATATATTTTTTAGGCGGGTCAGATTAGCCATGGAAATACTCAGCAATAAAAATAAACCACAGGTTAATGCAACCCACACCGGCATGAGATAATAATCAACGCTATTATCCTGCACATCCATTGCTAACACGTCATCAATAAGCGATAACAGCCCAAGGTATACAAAGTAGCCCAGAACAATACCGATAAAACTGCCGGCAAGACCCAGGGCAATTAATTTATACAATTCAATCAGCATAATACGTTTTTCGCTACAACCCAGACAGAGCATGATAGCGCTGTTTTTGTATTGTTTCTGTCCATAACGATGACTATTAATGGCAATCGCAATGGCAGACAGCAATACCGTCAGAATCGCTGCCAGTGACAGGAAATCACCTGCTTTTTGCAAACTGGCATTCACCGCTTTTAGATCTTCTACACCAGAGCGAAGCGACTGACCTGCCTGTAATTTTGCTTTCAGCCATTGCTGATAAGTCTGCAAATCTTCAGCTGAGGATAAAGCTGAGCTGGAAAAGAAATACAGATAATCGACCCTGCTCCCGGGTTGAATAGTAGCCGTCAGAGCAAGGTCCGACAAATTAATCATCGCTGTCGGGGCAATGGTAAAAAAGGAACTGGATTGTCCGGGTACCCGCTCAAGCAGTCCACTCGCCTGAAATGCTGACTCCCCCAGTTCAATAAAAGAATCGGGAAAATCTTTTGCATCTTTATTATCCAGTGAAATGCCGGAAGAGTCCGGAGAAATATTAAAAAATAATGCCAGACGTTTATCCAGCCAGATTTCACCTTTAGGCGGGGCCTTTGCTGTAATGTTTGCTGCGGCTCCTGAGACATTGATTAATTGCCTGACTCGCAGTTCTCCCTGTAAAGGGAAATT
>DAOVUK010000325.1 GCA_030632625.1 Gammaproteobacteria bacterium | reverse complement strand
CTTCTGCAGCAATATTAGATAAATAAATTGCTTCTTCAACCGCAGTATTACCACCACCCACGACGATCACTTTCTGATTTTTATAAAAGAAACCATCACAGGTCGCACAACCGGAAACACCGCGGCCTTTGAAAGCCTCTTCTGATTCCAGGCCCAGATATCGGGCAGAGGCACCGGTTGCAATAATCAGAGCATCACAGGTATAGTGCTTAGAATCACCTTTAAGCTTGAATGGTCTGCTGGATAAATCGACTTCACTGATATAGTCAAAAACGATTTCAGTATTAAAACGTTCAGCGTGTTTCTGCATTCTTTCCATCAAAGCAGGACCCTGCAAGCCTTCCACATCACCAGGCCAGTTATCCACCTCTGTCGTTGTCATCAACTGACCGCCTTGCTCCATTCCCGTGATAATAACCGGATTTAAATTAGCACGTGCACCATATACAGCTGCTGTATAACCGGCAGGACCAGAACCAAGGATTAAAAGTTTGCAGTGTTTTGCATCACTCATGAATTAACTCCAAAAAAAGGTGTAAAGATGTAGACAATAATTTAGCCAGAGTAAAAATTTATTTCCTACTCTGGCTTATCCTGTATTATAGTTAAATTATGAGGCTTGTTATAATGAATTCCAAGCATTAATTTAAGTTATATTATAGTCAGTTTGTGAATAATTGTTGTCATAACAGTAATGCCGGCGAATATGGGTGATGAATATGCAAATAGGGATACCAAAAGAAATCAAACCTAAGGAAGGGCGGGTGGCACTGATACCTGAAGCCGCTGCACAACTTGTGTCTCAGGGACATGATGTTTTTATTCAAACTCAGGCTGGTGTCATCAGTGGTTATAGTGATGCTGAATATGTAAAATCAGGCGTGAAAATTGTTCCCGATGCACGGCAGCTGTATGATAGCGCCGAGCTGATAGTAAAAGTAAAAGAGCCCGTGGATGCCGAACTCTCACTATTAAAGAAAGAGCATACTCTTTTTTCTTTCCTGCATCTGGCGGCCTTACCTGATTTAACTCAAAGCTTATGTTCAATCGGCCTCAGAGCGATTGCTTTTGAAACCGTTGAAATGGCAGACGGCAGCTTACCTCTGTTAGCCCCTATGAGTGATATAGCCGGTCGTTTATCAGTACAGATAGGCACTCATCTATTACATTCTTCAATGGGTGGAAAGGGCATACTATTAGGTGGTGTACCTGCAGCGCCGCGCGGTAAGGTGGTTATCCTCGGCGGCGGAATGGCAGGCAGTAATGCGGCTCAGGTAGCTGCCGGTCTGGGAGCAGAAGTCATTGTTTTTGATAGAAATCGTAACAAAATGGCGGCTTTGCGAAAAATAGGTCATAATGTCACGGCATTATACCCGCACCCGAACAGTATCCGGAAGTATGTAAAACAGGCCGATTTATTAATCGGTGCTGTGCTTGTGGTGGGTGAAAAAGCCCCTCATCTGGTCAGTGAAGAGGATGTCAGACAAATGCAGGCCGGCAGTGTTATTATTGATATTTCTGTGGATCAGGGCGGTTGTATTGAGACAACTCGTCCGACCAGCTATGAACAACCCACATTTGTACTGCATGGTGTGACTCATTTTGGTGTGACTAATATGCCCGGCGGCGTTCCTAGAACTGCGTCACAATCCTTGTCTGCAAGTCTGATCCCCTTTTTGGCTGAGCTGGCGGGCTCTGCGGACAACTTATCTCAGTCTTTGCAGGCTGGGGTGAATATTGATGCTGGCGAAATTGTTCATCCTGCATTAAAATAACAGCACATTGATTTATCACCACTTAATCAAATTCTCTAGTTACTTACTCTATATTACTTAAACTCCCCAGGGGCTGTTGATTCAACATCCCATGAATATTTAAAGAAGTAAATTTTGGCACAAACTGTAAAAAAGAAGGCTCAGAGCAGTACAAAAAAGAAAGCTAAAGCCGGCTCTTCAAGCAACAAATCAACGATTAAAAAGCCGCTATCAGCACAGGTCATACGCGGCATAAAAGAAAGTGTTTTTTTTCTGTTTATCGCTATCAGCCTGTATCTGTTTATCGCATTATTCACCTACTCGCCATCCGATCCCGGATGGTCACATAGTATTGCAGATGCCATTGACCCCTCTAAATTACATAATAACGGCGGTCAATTTGGTGCCTGGTTTGCAGATTTATTTCTTTATTTATTCGGCTATCTGGGCTTTCTTTTTCCAACCATGCTGCTGTACAGCGGCTGGCTTGTCTACCGGGGCCGTAATGAAGAAGAAGTCTTTCAGGGCTGGCATGTTACTTTACGCAGCATTGGTTTTATTATCACTATTATTGCCGGGGCTGGTCTTTCCAGCATGCATTTCACCCATCCATCGGTTATATTTCCCCTTAATGCAGGTGGGATTTTAGGTGAAGTGACGTCGACTCAACTGCAGCAATTGTTCAGCTTTGTCGGGGCAACTCTATTATTGCTGACGATGTTTCTTATCGGTATCACATTCTTCACAGGTTTATCATGGTTATGGTTAATGGATACCATGGGGGCTGCAGTCATCAATGGCAACAAGTGGCTGATTAACCGCTGGTACCAATGGCGGGATGCTGCTGCGCGCAAAAAAGCCGAGCGGAAAGCTGTGCAGATTTCGACATTTAAACAATCGCTGTCCAGAGCAGAAGAAAAACAACGCTTTAAAGAACAGAAAAAAGTACAAAAAGAAGCCCTTAAACAAGCCGCACTACAGAAAAAAATTGATAGTAAAAATGCCAAATCAGGCAGTATGCTTAGAATAGAACCCAGATTCAAGAGTAATAAACAAAGTGAACGTGTCAATAAAGATAAGCAGACAAAACTGTTCAAACATGATGCCATTGATGGACTACCGTCACTTTCTTTATTAGATGAAGCTCAACCTTCTACTCATGTCACTTCACCTGAAGAACTGGAAAAAACCTCGCGTCTGATTGAAGAAAAGCTGGCCGATTATAATTTAAGCGTTGAAGTCGTCTCAGTCAGTCAGGGGCCGGTTATTACCCGTTTTGAACTGCAATTATCCCCGGGTATTAAAGTCAGCCAGATCACCAATCTTTCCAAAGATTTAGCCAGATCGCTGCGGGTGGTCAGTATCCGTGTGGTTGAAGTGATTGCCGGTAAATCAACCGTGGGTGTTGAAATTCCAAACGAACACCGTGAAATTGTTTATTTTAGTGAGGTGCTTGGTGCCAAAGAATTTTCAGACTCTAAGGCAAGTATTCCTTTAGGCCTGGGTCATGATATCGGTGGTCAGCCGGTTGTCGCCGATCTGGCCAAAATGCCGCATCTTCTGGTTGCAGGTACAACAGGCTCGGGTAAGTCTGTTGGTGTTAATTCCATGATCCTGAGTATGATCTTCCAATTGTCTCCCGATAAACTGCGTCTCATTATGGTGGATCCAAAGATGCTGGAATTATCCATTTATGAAGATATTCCCCATTTGCTGGCACCCGTTGTCACCGATATGAAAGAAGCCGCCAATGCACTTCGCTGGTGTGTGGCCGAGATGGAAAATCGTTATAAACTGATGGCCGCTATGGGCGTGCGTAATTTAGCCGGTTATAATAAAAAAATTGAAGCTGCTATCGATGCCGGTGATCCCATTAAAGATCCTTTGTTCACACCGAATCCCCTCACTCCTGATGAACAAGCACCAGAGCTGGAAGTATTACCTTTTATTGTTATTGTCATTGATGAATTTGCCGATATGATGATGATAGTGGGTAAAAAAGTCGAAGAACTCATTGCTCGTCTGGCGCAAAAAGCACGGGCCGCCGGATTACATCTTATTATTGCCACTCAAAGACCCTCGGTGGATGTGATCACTGGCTTGATCAAAGCCAATATACCCACCAGGATTGCTTTTCAGGTCTCTTCAAAAATTGACTCCCGAACCATTCTCGATCAAATGGGTGCGGAAAATCTTCTCGGTCATGGTGATATGCTGTACCTGCCGCCCGGCATGGGTTATCCACTACGGGTTCATGGTGCTTTTGTCTCTGATAATGAAGTACATGCCGTGGTTAACGATCTGAAATCTCGCGGCAAAGCAGATTATGTTGACGAAATCCTGTCAGGGGAGGGTGTCTCAACGGGCGGCCTGATCCCGGGTGATACCGATCCGCAAAGTGAAACTGACCCTTTATATGATCAGGCGGTATCAATTGTCACCGAAACCCGAAGAGCATCAATTTCAGGCCTGCAGCGCCGTCTGAAAGTGGGCTATAACCGTGCGGCACGCATGGTAGAAGATATGGAAGCTGCGGGTGTGGTCAGCGCTGTTCAGTCTAATGGGCAAAGAGAAGTGATTGCTCCGCCGCCTGTTTGAAATTGTAATTGAGAGTAACTACTCAGCGTATTCACTGCTGTAATTGATTGCCTGTGGGAGATAAATTAAGGTTAATCTACAGACCAGCAGCTCTCAATGAATATTTAGAATAACCGAATTCACCGCCTTCTAAATAATGCCACTTTTTAATTCCGGT
>DAOVUK010000455.1 GCA_030632625.1 Gammaproteobacteria bacterium | reverse complement strand
GCATTTCGATTGGGTATATACCAGCCATGCAGCTGGATATCATCGCCTGTCTGAAAAAAAACATCCTCATATTCAAGTCCCCACTGTGCAGGCGTTGCATCTATTTTTCCGTATGGGATAAAGAGCATAGCGGGCTGAAAAAAGAACATGATAATATTTAACAGCACGACAAAAGCCAGAATACTGAACACGGCATTAAGCATTTTTGTTTTCCATATTACAGCTCCTGAAACAGTCATTTCTGGTACTCCGTGCATTTGCCTTTATTTATTCTTCTAAGCAACCTTCTAAGCAACGACCTTAAATACACCGCCGCGACGAAAATCGCCGGCACCCGAGAAGTGCCTGCCGTCCTGCAGCACAGAATGGGCACCGCCAAAAAACAGGTTGGCATCAGACCATACGTGATTTTTTGCATAATCCTGCTGCAGCCGGGCAATAATATCAGCATCAAACTGACCTTCTATATTCAAAAAATCCTGTTCAAAATGCAATCTGGGACTAAGCACTGCCTGTTTGACCGGCATGGCATGATCTATCAGATTCAACATCACCTGCATTAATGCTGTGCGTATCCGGTTTGAACCGCCGGAGCCGGTGACCACATGGCGACCATCAGCAAAAATCATCAGGCTGGGTGCCATCATCGAAGTCATGCGCTGTTTAGTCTGCCAGTTGAAAAAGCCCTGAGGATTCAAGTCCTGCTCGCCAAGCATATTATTAAGCATGATGCCGGTATCAGTCAGCATATAGC
Source organism: Gammaproteobacteria bacterium (assembly GCA_030632625.1). GTDB lineage: Bacteria > Pseudomonadota > Gammaproteobacteria > GRL18 > GRL18 > GRL18. Next base: position 2,331 of record DAOVUK010000455.1, on the reverse strand, counting down.
CGCAGCCTTCACCATTGGAAAGAGTTAAGCCGGCCATATTACCCTGCTGATCAATGATACTGATATGAGTTGTACCTCGAAATGACTGTGCTCGTGAGCTGATTTCAGCTGTATATTTGTTTAACAATTGTGCATCGAGCAGGGACTGTAAATTATCATTGGCCAGAGCATGTTCAAGGCGGGCTTTTTGGGTATATTCCATTGACAGGACTAATTCATGTAGACTCTGATAGCAGCCAAACGGTTCTATCACTCCTGAAGAGCTAGATATTTTTTCCAGCAGCTGCAAGGCAAAAGCAATCAGAGTTCCGCCAGATGAGGGGGCTGGATTGGTAGTGATGTGACAGTTTTTATAATTAAATGCCAGCGGCTTTCTTTTGATGCAGGCATAAGTTTTTAGATCCTCTGCGGATAATAAACCACCACCGGTATCACAGGCATGAATAATATCCTGAGCAATTTCTCCTTCATAAAATAAACGATCGCTTTCAATGGCGATGGCTTCCAATGTATTGGCTAACTGATAAGGATAAAAAATATCCCCGCTATTGAGTAATTTATCAGTGACACCCTGACTGGAATAATGCTGCTGAACTTTTGGACTGTGCAGAAAAATCGGCGCAATAATATCAAAGATGAGTGCCTGAAAAGCATTAGTCTCTATCCCCTGAGACGCAAACTCCATACAGGGTTTAACCAGTTCCCGCATCGGCATGGATGCAAGGTCGCGATAGACATCAAAAATACCGCGAATAGCACCGGGGACAGCAATAGATGCCTGACCAATATGAAATTCCTGAGTGATTTCGCCGAAGTCAGCAACAATAGGAAAAAAATCCAGTGAGTCATTTTTATTCTGCCCGGGCGTCTGAACAAAAAAATCATACAGGACTGGTGTTTTATCCACCTGTTTGGCCAGTAAAAATCCTCCGCCCCCCGGTGATGCCAGTACAGGCTCTGCCAGACAGGCAGCATAAAAAGCAGCAATGGCTGCATCAAATGCATTACCGCCATCTGCCAGCACCCACTCTGCTGCCTGTACGGTGAGTTCATGTCCTGCTGCAACAATACCTTTTGCCATACACTGACCACTTTAAGATCACGTTCTGAGAACGTGATTATCATTATTTTGTGAATAAGGTATTAAATAATTCTTCTGATTTTTGCAGCCCGGCATCGGTTAATACCACTGATTTTGTCTTATTGACAGGATCGTTGATTAAGCCTTTTTCGTATAAGCGATTCAGCGTATCCCAGTCAAAAGATTTCCATGCCCTATTTGCATCATGCAGTGTCAAATATAATAAGGCGATTACTGCTTCATCAATTTTGTCTTCATCAATTTCCATTAGCATAAACCCTCTATATATATAATTTTCATATAATACCTATATATTTAATATTATAGCGCTTATATCAATAGATAAATTTATATTTTAAAGAACATTAGCAGCTCGGAATACTTTCATTCAATAGAAGAGGATATAATAGGCAGGTTTTATCAGTATTTGAAAAGGCAGAAAAAATAAATGAGTTATCTTGATGTGCTGCTTCATCCGACAATAGTTATGGCAACAATTCTTTATATCATTATGGCCATTAGTTTTGAAATATTCTACCAGAATTTTTTACATAAAATCTCAGCTGTTTCCGGCTCTTTCTGGATAGCAAAACATATCGGCACCCCCTTTTTTCATATACTCTTATTAATTGCTTTTATTTATATGAGCTATCCGGTTCTCTATGGTCTGGAGAGTCATAGTATGAATGGTGAGCGTATCCTGCCATCGCTGACACAAGTGTTAAATAGCAAAAGTGGTCAGACTATGAAAATGATTAATATATTATTTATTATCAGTGTTTTGCTGCCTCTGATTCCAGTTGTTAACCGTTTTCTTGCTTTGATATTACCCTTGCAGGCAATGGCCGGCAGTGCTGTACTGTATGGCTGGTTGAGTCAGATGACAGGCATTGAATATTCAATTTTTCCGGGCTTTAAAGTCATGGCAATGATCGTGTTTTTTTCTTTCATCGCGGAACTACTCGCCAAATCAATCGCAGCATTTCTGGGAGTAAAGTTGAATACTAAATATCATACTCACGATATGGGAAAAGTAGTCCATAAGAGCTGTTTACTGATTTTTCAGGTGCCGATTTTATTGATTTACACACTCAATATCACCCATCCCCTATTTGACTCTTAGGCTCATAATAAAACCTTACCTTATTTTCTGCGCCAGCGAGTGCCTTCCGGAGTATCTTCCAGCAGTATATCCTGTGCATCTAAAACATCACGGATCCGATCACATTCTGACCAGTTTTTTTCCTGTT
>DAOVUK010000131.1 GCA_030632625.1 Gammaproteobacteria bacterium | reverse complement strand
TGTCCAACCGTTGAAACTATTTTTATCTGCATATTATCCGGAACTTCGTTAAAAGCTAATACATGCATGTTGGGTATGCTGTGCTTAACAAAGCGCATCAACATCAGTCGTACCTGAGCAGAAACCAGTAAGATGGCAGGCGAGCCGTTCATTTCCTGAGTCTGAGCACTTTCTGTTAAGGACTGATGCATCCTTTCAGCCAGACCAGGTTCAATACCACCCCCTTCCTCTGACATCTGTATTGACTGATGCAATAACTGTTCCAAAGACGGATCTAAAGTAATCACTGACAACTCATTAGCTAAGCCATTGATATGCTGAACAATAAACCGACCCAATGCCACCCTGACCTGTGCTGTCAAAATTCCGGCATCCTGGGTTTGCGGGGCATATTCAGCCAAAGATTCAATAATGGTTTTAAAGTCACGGATAGGAATTGATTCATTTAACAAATTCTGCAATACCTTAACAAGCGTACTCAGAGGTAAAATCTTAGGCACCAGATCTTCAACCAGCTTAGGCGATGATACAGTCAGTCTGTCCAGTAATTGCTGTACTTCCTCATGTCCTAACAACTGAGTCGCATTTTCATTAAGCAGCTGACTCAGATGAGTGGCAATCACAGTATTAGCATCAACCACGGTATAACCTAAGGTTTGCGCATTGTCTTTTTCACTCTGCTCAATCCAGGTGGCAGGCAGACCAAAAGCAGGATCCTTGGTTTTAATACCATTCACTTCACCAAACACCTGTCCCGGATTAATCGCCATATCATGCTCCGGATGCACTTCCGCTTCACCAACAGAGACGCCCATCAGCGCAATTCGATAAACATTGGGTGCCAGATCCAAATTATCCCGGATATGCACAGGTGGTATTAAAAAACCTAAATCCTGAGAAAGTTTCTTACGCACACCTTTAATACGGCTCATTAGCTGCCCGCCCTGAGACTTATCAACCATAGGGATCAGACGATAGCCCACTTCAAGGCCAATTGAATCAATCGGCATCACATCATCCCAGCTCAATTCTTTCAGATCACTGGCAGACTCTTCACCTGCCTGTTGCTGCTGAACCTGTTTCTCCTGAATCACTTCCAGCTCAGTTGTTGCTTTCTTATTCTTAATAAACCATGCGCCTGCGCCGGTAAGCGCAGCAAAAGTCAAAAATGCGAAATGCGGCATGCCCGGAACCAGCCCTATAACTGTCATCACTCCTGAAGTCACTCCCAGAGTTTTAGGTTTGCTAAACAGATCAGTCACGAACTTGGCACCCATGTCCCCTTCACGATTTTCACGAGTCACCATAATACCGGCAGCAGTGGACAGAATAAGACCGGGAATCTGCGCGACCAGACCATCACCAATGGTCAGCAGAACAAAAATTTCTGCTGACTCTGCAGCACTCAAATCATGCTGTACCATACCAATGACAAAACCACCAATGACATTAATCAGGGTAATTAAAATCCCGGCAATGGCATCACCACGAACAAATTTACTGGCACCATCCATTGAGCCGTAAAAATCAGCTTCACGAGTCACTTCTTCACGGCGTTGTTTGGCCTCATCCTGGTCAATCAGGCCCTGATTTAAATCTGCATCAATTGCCATCTGCTTACCGGGCATACTATCCAGAGTAAACCGGGCACTGACTTCAGCAACACGTCCGGCACCCTTGGTCACCACGATAAAATTGATAATGATAAGAATAATAAACACCACCAGACCCACGGCAAAGTTACCGCCTATCACCACCTCACCAAAAGACTGAATCACCTTGCCGGCCGCATCAGGCCCTTCATGACCATGCAGTAACACCACCCGGGTAGAAGCCACATTTAAAGCCAGACGTAATAAAGTTGCGATTAGAATAACTGTGGGAAACAGAGCAAAATCCAGCGGTTTTCTTGCATAAATAACAATGAGAAGAATGATTAGAGCCAGGGTAATATTGAAGGTGAAGAACATATCCAGCAAAATGGCCGGTAATGGCAAAATAACCATTGCCAGCATTCCCATCAGAAGAATAGGCGCTCCAACACCACTTTGAATCACTTCAGTGAGTCGGGATCTGATATTTGTTTCTGCTAAGGCGACCATAAAAATCCTGTGACTATTTTTTGACGATATTGCTTTAATTATCGGATTATTAGTACAGAAAGCAGATTTTGTGCCAATTGTAAGGAGTAAGCGTTCAGCGTTTATATTCTAGAACTTTTTATATTCTAAAGAAGTGCCTGGCATTTTCTGTGGTCAGCAGAGCCAGTTCAGAGTCATCCTTATTCATTAATCCGGCCAGGGTTTTAATAATGTGAGGTAAGTATTGCGGTTCATTTCTGCTGCGGCTTTTTTTCTTCTTTTTTCCGCTTAACTTTTTTCCATTTAAAGCAGTATCCGCGGGCAGTTTTAAGCTCCTTGGAAATAAATAGGGGGCATCGGTTTCAACCATTACTCTATTATCAGGGATCAGATGAACACAATCGCATAATTCTTTACCGCGCCGTTCATCACAGAGCCAGCCGGTAATTCCAATGTAAAGATCAGCTTCAAGATAAGTCTCTAATTCATCCCTGCCACCGGTAAAACAGTGGGCAACTGCATCAACTAAACCGGCACGGTATTTTTTTATTAAACGCAGAAAATCAGACTGTGCCTCTCTCTGGTGCAAAAAAACCGGCATTTGTAATTCAACAGCCAATTCCAGTTGTGCTTCAAAACAGCTGAGCTGTTCAGCGGGGGTGGAAAAATTTCGGTTAAAATCCAGTCCGCACTCCCCTACGGCAAGCACTTTATTGTCTTTTAACAGGGAGGCCAGCTGCTGCATACTCTGCCGGGTGAATGAACTGGCATAATGCGGATGTATTCCTGCGGTTGAATATAAGGAATCAGAGTATTGGCCGGTTAACTGCAGTGCACGCTGGCTTTGCTCAACACTGGTTCCGGTAATAATCATGGTAAAGACATTAGCAGCCAGGGCATTTTTTACCACCGCATCGATATCATTGTGGAACTGACTACTGGTCAGGTTAAGGCCTATATCAATCATTTGTATGCAACTATTGTAAGTAACTATTGTAAGTAACTGTTGGTCATTTAATTTTTCTGGAAGAGTAAATTCTACCCTATTTTAAACTAATTTAATAAATTCCCGGAGTATTCAGAATCTTTAGAGTTTTTTTGCTAAACTATAAGACAACTGTCCTGCACGCATCGGACATGAACTTTTTATCACTCTCTTTAGTCTCTAAGAGCCATCAGCCAAATAAAATTGCTCGCTGTCGCTTTGCTAACATAATTTTTTATAGCAAATAAGACAGCGATCAATTTTATGTTAGATGAAAGCTAAGAGACAAGAACCTGATTATTACGAGGTAATTTTTATGCTGTCTATTCTTGAAAAGATTGCAATTGGCTATTCGCTAGTCACTTTATTTGTCATTGAATTGTTATACCAGACGCTTAAAGCACTCTTTAAAGGCACAAAATATTCCTTTAAAACATTAAAAAATACCCTGATTGATGCATTTTTTGAGCTGCTCTCCGACATAATTATGCTTATAATTGACTTCATGCAGGCATTAATTGAAGGTGCTGTCACCGGCTGGAATAAGGCACTGAATACGTCCAGTGAATTTAAACAAAATGCACAGCAGCAATAGCACAGTCAAAACTCATCTGAGAGCAGCTTTTTTAAAACAACCTTTTTTAAAACAATAGAGGTACAGTAAGTATTAACAGACTGGTACGCTCATTTATACTTTTATCTGCGGCTTTATTTTTAACTGCCTGCATGGAACCACCGACTCTGCTGGAACGTGTTCAGAAAAATGGCGAATTAAAAGTACTTACCCGAAACTCACCAGGCATCTACTATGAGGGTCCTTTCGGTCCGGCAGGTTTTGAATACGATTTATTAAAGCGTTTCAGTGACTCTCTTGGTGTTGAATTAAGCATCATCATTGAACCCAATGCTAAAGAAATACTACGCAAACTAGCACAACACGATGCGCATTTTGCCGCAGCAAAGTTAGCCATCACTCCCCAAAGACAGCAGCAATATTTTTTTACCCAGGCTTATCATGAAATTTCCCCGCAATTAATTTATCACTCGGCAACGCCGAAGCCGAAAAAAATAACCGATATTGAGAATTTTTTCATTGAAATCTCAGCCGATGACAGCCTGAACACCGATTTACAAACACTGAAAAAAACATTAACAAAGCTGCAATGGCAGGTGAACCAGGAATCTTCACCGGAAGATTTGATGGTGATGGTGAATGAAAGGCTGATTGATTTCACCATTGTCAGCTCCGATGAAATCAAACTAAACCAGCGATTTTATCCTGAGTTACGCGTTGCATTTGATATCGGCAAGCCGAAAAAAATTGGCTGGGCATTTGCCCGCTCCGAGGACACATCACTCTATGATGCGGCCAGCGAATTTCTGCAGCAGCAGAAAAAAACAGGTGACCTGCAATTACTCATTGAGCAGCATTTCGGACATATCCAGCCTTTTGATTATGTGGGTACCCGGGTGTACCAGCGACATATCATAAGCCGTTTGCCTGCGTATCAGCTCTGGTTTGAAAAAGCCGGCCGGGATAATGACATTGAATGGATACTTTTAGCGTCTATGGCCTACCAGGAGTCTCACTGGGACAAAGAGGCAATATCACCGACCGGGGTACGCGGCCTGATGATGCTGACTCTGGCTACAGCCAAATATATTGGTGTCAATAACCGGGTTGAGCCCCATCAGAGTATTTTTGGTGGTGCCTATTATTTTGCAAAACTGTTAAAAAGACTGCCCGAAAAAGTCACCGAAAGCGATCGGCTATTCTTCGCTCTGGCATCTTATAACCTGGGTTACGGACATGTCCGTGATGCCATGAAACTGACAAAAAAAAATGGTCAGGATGAAACAAAATGGATCAATCTGAAAAAAACACTGCCGCTGCTGAGAAAGAAAAAGTGGCATGAACAAACACGTTATGGTTATGCTCGAGGTGATGAAGCGGTAACATATGTTGAAAATATCCGCAATTATTATGATATTTTAAAATGGGAAGTTTCCCGCAACTGGCAGGAGAAGCAATCTAAAAAAACCATAAAAGCACTGGAAGTTATCCCGTCTGCACTTTAGCAACCCGGAAATAAAGAATTGCTCCAGCGGATATGCTACTATGAAGAACCTTTTATGCGGCACTATTTTTTACCAATAATTTAGCACAACAACTGATAATGACTGACACTACCCACAAACTGGCAACCAGCGTTGTCAGTGTAAAAAACCTGTCTGCACCATCACTGAAAAATCGTCTTCAAATCAGTATTTTTGTCATCGTACTGCCGCTTTTTCTCCTGGCCGGCAGCGGGTTCTTTTTCTTTCAGAAAACAACCAATTCCTTTAATCATGCCATTGAAGACATTGTTTTAGATGTTATTCCGGTCACAGAGCTCAAAGATAAAATTCAACAAACGGTTATACCCTTTAACCATTATTTACGAAACCAGCAATTGGATGACAAAAATAAATTTCTGCAACTCAGTAACGAAATTAAAAAATCACTCGTAAACCCGATAAAATCAGAACAACACGATAATTCTCTGGCAGAAGACATCTATCACTCAGCCTATTTAAACTGGCGCAATGCTCACCGTATTGCCGTTAAAATCTTTAGCCAAATCGACAATCATGAAGCCCATATTTCCCATGACCTGTTACAGGATTTTTATCAACATGTGATTAAAACCACCCTGGCACTGGATAAATTACACCTGGCAATGCAGGAGCGGGTTAAAATTCGATTTCAACAAGCCAAGGCACTTAAGTTTGATGCCCTGTTCCTTATCAGCTTTGTCTTTTTGCTGGTTTACATTTCAACACTGAGCACTATTATTTTTCTCAACCGTTCGATTATGAAACCTATTCAAAAACTAGAACAATGGGCTCATAACTTTTCCCGATGTAAAAAACCCGTTCCCTTAAAACTGCACTCCTATCGTGAGTTTGAATATATTGCCTCAACCTATAACAAACTCTCGCAGCTGGTGCATGATGATCAGACCATATTAAAAAAATTATCGCGTAAAGATGAGCTGACACAACTTAACAACAGGCGCTGCTTTCTCAACCAGCTGCAGGATGAACATAACCGTCATCAACGTTATAATACCCGTTACAGCCTGTTGTTAATCGACATCGATCACATGAGTTCTGTCAGTCAGAATTACGGCAAACATGTCTGTGATCTGACTCTGATCCAGATTTCCAAAATGCTTGAAACTGCCATCCGACCAACGGATTTTCTGGCTCGCTATGGGAGTGACGAATTTATAATAATTCTCCCCGAAGTCGAAGCACATGGCGCGAATATCACCGCAGAACGCATACGTAACGCCATTTCTGAATACGTCTTTAAAATCAATGAGTTTAAGTTTGGCGTCACGGTCAGTATTGGTTTTTCACTAATCCAGGAAAAGCAGCCCTTATTAGGCGTGCTTAATTGTGTTGATTCTGCGCTGCAGCTGGCTAAACTGGCAGGCAGGAATCAAGTACAATTTTGTGATTCAGACAAACCCTTGTCAGACAAATTCCAGGAAAAATACCTCAAAGAAAGCGATCTTAAGCTGAGTTAGTACCTTAAGGTACGACTATGTTATAATCCCTCGTTTTTCCAGCTTGGCAGTTTTTAAGTGATCAATTCCGGTCGCTATTTTTCACAAAAGTAGTTAGTGTCCATCCGTTAATTGACAGTTTTAGGCGAATGAATTCGCCCCTACAGAGAAACACAAAGCTATTCAATAGTTTATGAATTCACAATTGTAGGGGCGACAATCACTGCGTGACCCATAAAGGGATTCGCCTTATTTACGGATGAACACTAGTTAAGTAATTACAACAATTTAGTATGGGACAATGTGGGACTTATGAGTAGTATAGAAAATTCAATCAAAACAGATGCAGATAAAGTCAGCTATGGTATCGGCTTACAACTGGCTCAACAGGTCAAAAGTCAGTCTTTTCCTGATTTTAGCCTGGATTCACTGATTATCGGCTTAAGCGATGTTTTTAACAATGAACCAATGCGTTTCCCTGAAGATGAAATGCAGGCAGCCTTCTCTGCAGTCAATCAGCAGGTTCAAGCCGCAGCAGCCAGCGCAGCAGAAGATAATAAAGCACTCGGAAAATCTTTTCTTGAAGAAAATGCTAAAAAAGACGGCGTGATCACCACCGAGTCTGGTCTTCAATATGAAATTATTACCGAAGGCACTGGTCCTAAACCAGGCCAGAGTGACATGGTTGTGACCCATTATCATGGTTCACTGACTGATGGTACTGTTTTTGATAGCTCGGTCGATCGTGGTGAACCTGCTCAATTTCCTGTCAATGGCGTCATTCAGGGCTGGATTGAAGCGTTACAGTTGATGCCTGTCGGCTCAAAATGGCGCTTAGCCATTCCTTCTGATCTGGCCTATGGTGATCAGGGTTCCGCACCTGTCATTGGACCCGGCGCCACATTGATTTTTGAAATCGAGCTAATCGAAATCAAGGGGCAGTAAGAGAAGTTGCTAAGTTAATAAGTTGATATGTTTGTAAGTGAAGAAAACTTATTAACTAGTGCCCATCCATTAATTACTATTTTAGGCGAATAAATTCGCCCCTACCAAAATAATGGTTCAATTATTCAGTAGGTTACAAATGCTAAAATTGTAGGGGCGAATTTATTCGCCTATTTATGGATGGACACTAACT
>DAOVUK010000105.1 GCA_030632625.1 Gammaproteobacteria bacterium | reverse complement strand
GTGCATCCGACTAAGCATGAAGTGCGTTTTAGACAATCCCGATTGATTCACGATTTTATCTATAGTGCTCTCAAGCAGGCTCTTTTTCCCGACCCCGTCTCTTTAACAATAGACTTGGAAGCAGAATCTTCAGTCTCTGCAGAACAGGCCGGGCAGTCATCTCAAATGAACGTTCGGGGGGGAGAGTATGTTAATCAATACAGCCGCTCAAATCATCAGCAACCCGGAAGTATGAGCCATCAGCCCACAGAGAGCCATCAGTCTGCAAAAAAGACTTACCAGCCAAAAATTTATTCACCACTGAACCAAAACCATATAGCTGAGCAGCTTAATGGTTTGAAACAGCTTTATAAAACAGAAAAAATTGTGCAGGCTCCTAATGAAGGTTTACAAAAAGAAGTTCAATTACAGCAAAATATTACGACAAAGGCATTTTTTGGAAATTCTCTCGGCTGTTTAATTCCGAATTATCTGATGAGTCAAACACTTTCTGCTGAAGGACAAACGCAGATTTTTGTGATTCATATTAGTAGAGCACAACAGTTTTTATTGATGCAACTGTTTCGTCCGGGCCGGCAGACGCCATTATTGATTCCTGAGACTGTTTCTTTGACGAATTCAGAAATTGAGTCCTTATTAAAATATCAGACAGAATTGCATCAATGGGGGTTGGAATTAAGTCAGCTGGGTGATGATACTTTGGTGCTCAGGAGTTTGCCATCACTCTATGACATACCAGGATGCACTATTGATACAGAATCTCTAATAAAGGGTGTTTTGCTTCATATTAAAGGCTCTTTTCCCGCTGAGGGCTCTTCTCCGGTAAAAGATTCCGAGCTGATGGCAGCACTCATAAATTCTCTACGCTCTGCTGTATTGAGCCTCTCAGAGCAGGAAATTCTTTTGAAAATGCTTTCAGAACAGATGAATCAATCTACAGTAGAGCTGGCCTCTATTGGTCAAAAGGCAGTCTGGAAGATTTTGGATGAAGCGAAACTGGATCATCTCTTTTAGTTGTATTCATCCGTTTATTTTGCTGGTGATACCGTAGAGACGTTGCATGCAACGTCTCTACCAGAAATAAATTAATGTCAATTTTTTAATAAATAGAATAAAAAAATGATACAAAAACCCGCAGCAGTATTCATTATGGGGCCAACAGCCTCTGGAAAGACTGATCTGGCCATTGAGCTGGTCAAACACTATCCTTTTGAAATTATCAGTGTTGATTCAGCTTTGATCTATAAGGATATGAACATTGGTACCGCTAAACCGAGCAGTGATGAGCTGGCTGTTGCTCCTCATCACTTAATTGATTTTCTGGATCCGGCGCAGACCTATTCTACCGCAAGCTTTAGAACAGATGCGCTGGCGGCAATGGCCGATATCCATGCCAGAAACAAGATCCCGCTGCTGGTTGGCGGTACCATGCTCTACCATCGAAGCTTATTGTATGGATTGTCAGAGCTGCCCGCAGCGGATGAAGCAATTCGCAGCAAACTGGAGGCTGAAGCAAAACTCAATGGTGCAGAATTTATGCACCGCAAACTAATGTTGATTGATCCCGATGCAGCTCAAAGAATCCACCCCAATGATCCGCAGCGGGTACAGAGAGCATTGGAAGTCTATGAAATATCAGGTAAATCAATGACCCAGCTGCAGCAGGAAAATCAGGCTGAAGCTTTAGCCTGGGATGTTTATAAAATTATTGTTGCACCTGAGTCACGTGACTTATTACGGGAACGCATTGCAATTCGTTTCAATAATATGATTCAACAGGGATTTATTGAAGAAGTACAGAAACTATTTGCACGAGGCGATCTGGATCTGTCTCTGCCGTCGATGCGGGCCGTTGGATATCGGCAGGTTTGGGAGTATCTGCAAGGTAAAATGGATAAAGAACAGATGATTGAGCGGGGTATTACAATTACCCGACAGTTTGCCAAGCGCCAGATGACCTGGCTGCGACGGGAACATGATGGCCTGTGGATCGCCACAGAAGATAATAATATTTTTGCACAGGCTGTTCATCATCTTGCGCCTGTTTTAAAAAAATATAGTAATAAAGAATAACTTCAAGGTGTAAAAAGTCACATAACGTAAGCATAAGTGCATGTTAGACTGTTTATCTGGTATTACCTTGTGGTTAATTGGGCAAGGCTAGGGGTTTACCCTTGTCTGGCTATATTATATCGCTATATATTTTTTTTTTAATCAATATAAAATATCTGCGATACCTATATTAATGACTTCTTTTACATAGCTTTGTGTTTTTTTAGGAATGTAAATAGCGGTTCCGGTCAATAAATATTGACTCTTATTGTTAAAATTTGGTCAAAAGGTGATTTTGCAGGAGGAATACTTGCTTTATTGATTTGTGGTAATTTACTTATATACAAAGTTTTGTAATTACTATAAAATCATAGTCCTTTTGCATGAGGGTGGTTTGCATTAAAGAAAATAATACTAAAAATTATAATCAGGAGAAGTTAAAATGAGTAAAGGGCAAGCACTACAAGACCCTTATTTGAACGTTTTGAGAAAAGAGCGGGTTCCCGTTTCAATTTATCTCGTTAATGGCATCAAACTGCAGGGACAGGTCGAATCGTTTGACCAATTTGTGATTTTATTAAAAAATGCTGTAAGCCAGATGGTTTACAAACATGCTATCTCGACTATTGTTCCTTCAAGAAATATTAAACTGGTCACTGAAGAGACATCATCCTCGGGTAATAACTCATAATCTGTGCAATATAATGGTAAGTATCGTTGTTTGATCGTCCCGTAGGAACTGGAGAGCGAGCCTTACTGGTTCATATTGACTTGCCAGCGGTGAATCACACTTCTGTGATTGCAAAAAGCTCGACTTTCAGCAGTGAAGGCACTTTGCAAAATGCAGCCAGCCTGCGAGATGAAGCTCAAAGTGAGTTTTACGATCTGGTGTTGTCTGCTGGCGCTGAACCCTTGTCTTTTATTAAAGGTAAACGTGTTAAGCCCGAAGCGAAATACTTTATTGGCACCGGTAAGGCCCAGGAAGTTAAAGAGGCCGTTGAGTTATATCAGGCTGATCTGGTTCTGGTTAATCATCAGCTCTCACCCGCACAAGAGCGAAACCTTGAAATCATGCTGCAGTGCCGGGTTCTTGATAGAACAGGGCTGATTCTGGATATCTTTGCGCAAAGAGCACGCTCCCATGAAGGTAAATTACAGGTAGAACTGGCTCAATTAAGTCATATGACTACCCGTCTGGTTAGGGGATGGACTCACCTTGAAAGGCAAAAGGGTGGTATTGGTCTGCGCGGGCCGGGTGAAACACAGTTAGAAACCGATCGTCGTTTATTAGGGATGCGCATTAAACAACTGAATAAACGCCTTGAGAAAGTCCGTAAACAGCGTGAACAGAGTCGTCGTTCCCGTCAAAGAGCTGAATTGCCCACAGTGTCACTGGTTGGTTATACCAATGCAGGTAAATCAACACTCTTCAATCAATTAACAAAATCAAGTGTTTATACGGCTGATCAGCTGTTTGCGACACTTGATCCAACTTTGCGTCGTGTTGAATTACCAAAGAATCTTTCAATGGTTTTGGCTGATACGGTTGGTTTTATCAGTGATCTCCCCCATGATCTAGTTGAAGCTTTTCATGCAACCCTGTTGGAAACACGTGAAGCCGATTTATTACTGCATGTTATTGATGCTCATACTGAGAATCGTGATAAACATATTGCCGAAGTTAATTCAGTGCTGCAGCAGGTAGGTGCAGAGGAAACGCCGCAACTGCTTGTTTATAACAAAGTAGATTTGCTTAAAAATCAGCAGCCACGCATTGAACGGGATAATTCAGGCAATATATTACGGGTCTGGTTGTCTGCAATGGATAATAGCGGTATGGATTTGCTGCTGCAAAGTATTGCTGATTTTTTCAGTAAAGATCGCGTACAAAAATACTTGAAAGTGCCAGCTAAGGCAGGCCAGTGGCGTGCTATTTTATATGATCAGGTTGATATCCTGGAAGAAACGTACAATGAAGCAGGAGACTGGCTGGTCTCTATAGAAACAACGTCAAGAGATTTTGACAATTTACTGAAAAAATCGGGTTTCAGTGATTTGCTTAGCGACAAAAAAATGGTAGACACTGCAGAATGAGTCCGATAAAATTTTAATTTATTGGTAACTATTCAGTGTAAGATAGTCAGTGTAAGATAGCTTCATATGAGCATATTTTACAAAATTTTAATCATGTTTATCCTGGTAACAGGATTTTAAACGAAACTGGAGTATTAAATGGCCTGGAATGAACCTGGCGGTCCAAAAAACAATGATCCCTGGGGCAATAAAAATAACAATGATCAGGGCCCCCCTGATCTGGATGAAGTTATAAAAAACCTCAATGATAAAATTGCTAAATTATTTGGCGGAGTCAAAAAAGGCGGCTCTGGAGACTCTGGCTCCGGTGGCAATCGTTTTGGCAATAATCCTCCCCCCACTTATCTGTTTGTTATTGTTGCTGTTATTGCTATTGGTCTGTGGGCTTTATCTGGCATTTTTACCGTTGATCAAGGTAAAAAAGCAGTAGTGCTCCAGTTTGGCGAGGCTTACAAGACGGTAGATGCTGGTCTTCAGTGGTATGCACCCGGCATTCAAAGCTATCAGATAGTTGATGTCAGTGCTTCGCGAAGCCTGAGTATTGGCGCTAATCAGCATGAAGCTCATATGCTGACCAAGGATGAGAATATTGTTGAGATTAAAGTAGCAGTGCAATACAAAGTCAGTGATGCTGAACACTTCCTCTTTAATGTACGTGATCCGGGACTGGTTTTACGACAGGTTTCAGAAAGTGCCGTACGTGAGATTGTTGGTAAAAACATAATGGATTTTATTTTGACCGAAGGACGTAGTCAAATTGCTGCTAAAATTGGTGTTCTGGCTCAGGAAATCCTGGATCGCTATAAAGCAGGTTTACTGATCACTCGATTCACTCTGCAAAGTGCTAAAGCACCGCTTCAGGTGCAGGATGCATTTGAAGATGTTAATGCGGCACGGGAAGATAAAGAGCGTTATATCAATGAAGCCCAGGCTTATAGTAATGATGTGATTCCTAAAGCGCGTGGTGCTGCTGCACGGCAGGTTGCCGGTGCACAGGCTTACAATGGCCGTGTCACTGCAGAAGCAGAGGGTGAAACCTCACGCTTTTTAAGTGTTCTGACCGAATATGAAAAAGCGCCTGAAGTGACTCGTGACCGGCTCTATCTGGATGCCATGGAATACGTCTATAGCAAAACCAGCAAAGTCTTGATTGATACCAAGGGCAGTAATAACCTGCTGTATTTACCTTTAGACAAAATGATGCGAGGCTCAATTAATATGCCGTCAGGCAGTATGGGTGAAGCAGGTGAAACCGGGAATTATCAAAAGGGTAATCAGCAGTCTGACTATCGTTCTTCCAAATTCAGTACCAACAGTTCTGACAGTTCTCGTGCCAGACCATCTATCAGGGAGAGACGTTAAATGAAACTATTAATTGCCATAGCAGTACTGATACTAGGGATCATTGGTTCAGCTTCATTGTTTACCGTATCTGAAATCGAATCCGCTATTTTATTCAAATGGGGTAAAATTGAACGTTCGGATTATCAGCCTGGACTGCATGTTAAGATTCCATTTGTGAATAATGTGCGTAAGTTTGATAATCGTATTCAGACATTTGATGCTAAACCGGAAGATTATTTGACCGAAGAAAAGAAAATCCTGGTGGTTGATTCTTTTATTCAATGGAAAATTGAAGATGTAGAAGCTTTTTATGTCTCCATGCGTGGTGATATGGATATTGCACAGGAACGTATTTCTACCATTGTTAAAGAAGGCCTGCGTAATGAGTTTGGTCGACGCAATATGTTTGAAGTCATTTCCGGTGAGCGTCATATAATCATGGATGATATCAATAAATCTGCTAATAAGAGTGTTAAAAACTTTGGTGTGCGTATTGTTGATGTGCGCATCAAGCGTATTGAATTTCCACCTAAAGTCAGTGATAAAATTTTCCGTCGTATGGAAACAGAAAGAACCCGGATTGCCAAGGAGCTAAGAGCACAGGGTAATGAAAGCGCTGCTAGAATTACTGCAGAAGCTGATCGTCAGGTGACTATACTTAAAGCCGATGCCTTTAAAGAGGCGGAGCAGATTCGAGGCGAAGGTGATGCTAAGGCAGCTGATATTTATGCTGTAGCCTATGGAAAGAATAAGGGGTTTTTTACTTTTTACCGTAGTTTGAATGCCTATCAAAATACCTTTGGCAGTGCTTCAGATATTATGGTTATTGAGCCGGATTCTGATTTCTTTAATTACTTTAAAAACAATCAGGGTAGGCAGTAATTTAGTGTAGAGACGTGCTTAAGATGTTTTACTGCATAAATTAGTACAATCTATAAGGAAAATAGTATAAAATCCGGATTTGGTAAAAATCCGGATTTTTTTTGTTTATGTGGCATGAAATCCTAATTGCAGGTGCTTTGATGTTGGTATTGGAAGGTTTACTGCCGATACTGAATCCAAAACTGTTTAAGCAGATGATGCTCAATGCTTCGCAAATGACTGAACAACAATTGCGCTGGACCGGGATCATGAGTATGGTCATCGGTGCAATTGTTATTTATGTGTTAAAGCATTAGTGCTATTTTTAAAATCCCATATGTTTATAAGCCCACATATTTACAAGCTCAGTAGAGCTGAAATGAGATACTACAGCTTAATATGTTAAATAAAGATCGCTGGTTATTGCCTGAAGGTATTCAGGAAGTTTTATCACCACAAGCAGCAGCAATTGAATTACAGCGTCGTGCTTTACTGGATTTATATCAAACATGGGGATACGATCTGGTCGAACCGCCAATGATTGACTTTCTGGACTCGTTACTGACAGGGACCGGACATGATTTACAATTAATGACCTTTACCCTGACTGATCAGATTTCAGGGAAACTTCTGGGTGTACGTGCTGATATGACGCCTCAGATTGCCCGAATTGACGCTCACCATATCAAGACTGAACAACCATCACGCTTTTGCTACATTGGTCAGATTTTAAAAACCCGACTGGAAGGTTTTAGCCAATCACGCAGTCCTCTGCAGGTTGGTATTGAACTGTATGGACATAGTGGTCCTGATAGTGATATTGAAGTTTTATTATTAATGATAGAGACTTTGAAATCAGTTGGGCTTGAAGATTTCCATATTGATTTAGGCCATGTGGGCATTTTCCGTAGTCTGGCCAAACAGGCCGAATTGAGCCAACGTGAAGAAGAAACCTTATTCGATTCTCTGCAGCGAAAAGCAGTGACCGAATTATCGGCATACCTGTCTGCATTGTCGATCAATGATGAACAAAAACAGCAGTTTTTAGCTTTAGTTGATCTTAATGGTGATATATCTGTTATTGATAAGGCGCGTCATATTCTAAGCGGTGATGAGGTTCACAAAGAACTGGATAATCTGGAGGCCATTGCTCAAGGGCTGCTGGCCAGAGTACCTGGACAAAATCTCTATTTCGACCTGTCTGAATTACGTGGTTACAACTATCATACAGGTGTTGTTTTTGCTGCTTATTTACCTGGACATGGCCAGGAAATTGCTCAGGGAGGTCGTTATGACGGGATTGGTGAAACTTTTGGACGTGCCAGAGCTGCAACTGGTTTTAGTACGGACTTAGCTTACCTGGTCTCAATTGGCAATCAATCAGAGCCAATGAAACCAGCGGAATCAATTTTTGCACCTGCAGTCCGGGATCCGCAATTGATGACGATAGTTGCAAAGTTACGTCAGCAGGGTAAACGGGTTATTTGTGAATTGGCAAATTCCAGTTCAAATGCACAGGCAATGGCTTGTTCTCATATATTGACTAATGACTCGGGTGAGTGGCAGCTTGCTGAGTTGACTTCTTTAACATAATAACTTAGTTAGTTATTTGCAATAAAAGTATTAAAAATTTAATTATTGAGGATATTCACATGGGTAAAAATGTCATCATCATCGGTTCACAATGGGGTGATGAAGGTAAGGGGAAAGTGGTCGACCTGCTGACAGATAAAGCAGTTGCTGTCTCTCGCTTTCAGGGTGGCCATAATGCCGGTCATACATTAGTTATTGATGGCAAAACCACCGTATTACACCTTATCCCGTCAGGTATCCTCAGAGATAATGTGCAGTGTTTAATTGGTAATGGCGTCGTTCTGGCAATGGATGCACTGGTTAAAGAGCTCAAAGAGTTAGACGAGCAGGGCATCAATGCCAAAGAAAGAATGCTGATCAGTGAAGCCTGCCCGTTGATTATGCCATATCATGTTGCTCTTGATCAGGCGCGTGAAATTGCCCGTGGTAAAAAAGCTATTGGTACAACAGGCCGCGGCATTGGCCCAGCCTATGAAGATAAAGTCTCTCGTCGTGGTTTACGTGTCGGTGATCTGCTCAATGCCGATCTTTTTGCCAGCAAATTAAAAGAAGTGATGGAATATCATAACTTTGCTCAGGATCACTACTACAAAGCCGATACGGTTGACTATCAACAGACTCTTGATGAAGCATTGGCCTATGCTGATGAACTCCGCCCG
>DAOVUK010000413.1 GCA_030632625.1 Gammaproteobacteria bacterium | reverse complement strand
CTATGGCAATAACAATTGAAAGTCCTATGGCAGACCATAAGGAATAACGCCCGCCAACCCAGTCCCAGAATTCAAAAATATTGTTTTTATCAATACCAAAATTTTGTACGGCTTCGGTATTGGTTGAAACAGCAACAAAGTGCTGTTTTATAAATTCCTTGTTCTTTACCCTGGAAACAAACCAGCCTCTTGCGGTCACCGCATTAAACATCGTTTCTGATGTGCTAAAGGTTTTTGAAGCAATAATAAACAAGGTGGTTTCCGAGCTCAGTTTACTCAGTGTTTCTGCGATCTGGCTGCCGTCCAGATTGGACACAAAGTGCATATTAATTTTTCTTGTGACAAAGGGTTTCAGGGCATGGGTGACCATTTTAGGGCCCAAATCAGAACCACCAATACCAATATTCACCACATCTGTAATTTCTTTACCACTATATCCCAGCCACTTGCCCTGACGAACCTGTTCTGAAAAATTCTGCATTTTTTCCAGAACAGCATGGATATCAGGTTTTACATTTTTTCCCTGACTCAGGATGGGTGTATCTGACTGCCCTCTCAGCGCGGTATGCAACACAGAACGATGTTCGGTAAAGTTGATTTCCTGTCCCGCAAACATGGCATCTCGAAACGTTTCAAGTTTCTCCTGCCTGGCTAAATCAAAAAGTAAGGACATGGTTTCATCAGTCATCAGATTTTTTGAATAATCAAGAAAGATCGGCCCTGCCTGAAGGGAAAAATCATCAAAACGTTGAGCATTATCGGCAAAGAGTTCTCTCATATGCAGTTTTTCAATCGATTTTTTATGTGCAGACAGTTTTTTCCATGCGGGTGAATCAGTAAGAGCAGACATCAATTAAATCCTTATAAAACAAAGTGATACATTCTGGAGAATAAATTATTTTTTCCCAGTTCAGAGAATTTCAGCTTGTATATTTTCAACAACGTTCAATTAACCATTTCATCAAAAATAGAGTATAATGGCCACTTATATTTCTGTTTTTTTACTAAACTACATTTTAATTCATCTTTTTTATTCTGGTTCTTCACATTATTGCGTACTTTTTGTATTCACTCGGTGAACTCAGCCATTCATAGATAGGGTAGAGACGTTGCATGCAACGTCTCTACGTCTTACCACCCTGGCTGTCGTTACGTGACCGTAGAGACAAGGCATGCATTGTCTCTACAATTTGGAAAAGTACGCATTTCTGTGAAGAGCCTTTATTCTTCTGAAAATATTCCAACTCTATTAGCAAAAAACTAAAATAACTATCTAAAACAAAGAAGGCTCTCAAAAAAATAGAGCTTAAAGGCTATTATTTATGCACGGCGACAAAGAACTTCGTTCAAAAGTTAAACTTATTGGTTCTGCTCTGGGGGAAATCCTTAAAAACCATACCCGGGAAACTGTTTTCGACGTAGTTGAGGAACTCAGAACCGGCCATATTGAATTAAGAAAAGAGCACGATGAAAATAAACGTCAACAGCTGATGCAGCTTATCGAGCAGCTTGACTCACAAACTCTGGTACAGGTTATTCGTGCCTTCAGTACCTATTTTAATCTGGTCAGTGTGGTTGAACAAACACAACAGCATAAAGAACGCAGACGACAGGCCAACAACGAAGAGGTGCTTTGGGAAGGCTCTTTTAGTAAAACACTCAAAGAATTCCAGAAAGAGGATATTTCGGCTGAGCAATTTCAGAAACTATTAAATAAGCTGTCTTATATGCCGGTATTTACCGCTCATCCGACTGAAGCCAAGCGCAGAACTATTCTGGAATGTCTGAGACGCATTTTTATCGTCATAAAAAACCTGGATGATCCCCGCTTAGGCCAATATCAGAAAGAGAGTCTGACCCGGGAATTGAACAATGAAATTCAGGTTCTCTGGAAAACCGATGAAGTCCGGGCGGAAAAACCTGAAGTCATCGATGAAGTTAAAAACGGCCTGTATTATTTTCGAGAATCTCTGTTTGATGCGGTTCCTGTCATTTATCAATATCTGGAAAGAGCCATTCAGCGTATTTATCCAGACGATGCCGACAATTTTAAAATCCCTGCGTTCTTACATTTCGGCTCATGGATTGGCGGCGACCGGGATGGTAATCCTTTTGTCACCGCCAGGATCACTGAAAAAACAGCCCGCTATCAGAGTCGTGAGATCATCAAGCGCTATATAAGTGATGTTGATAAACTATCACATCAACTGACTCTTTCTATCGCCCTGTGCACACCTGATGAGGCCTTTATGGCATCACTGGCTCATGACAACACGACGTATAAACACCTGTTTGATGAACGCCCCAGTCTTTTTTCGACTGAACCCTATCGCCGAAAACTCTTTATAATGCGCAATAAATTAATTTATCGCAAGGAACAGATTCAGGCAAAAATCAATGGCAGTCGTCCTCAGTCCAATTATAGCGGTTATGAAAATGAAGCCGACTTTTATCATGATCTGAAACTCATTCAGGATTCGCTCTGCTCTCACAATGATTGTGAACTTGCCTTTGGCCCGTTGAAAGATTTATTGCGGCTGGCTGAAACCTTTGGTTTTTTCCTGGAACATCTGGATATTCGTCAGGAATCAACCCTGCATAGCAAAGCAATTGCCGAGTTATTGCAATGCATGGAGCTGGAAGCTGATTATAATCAGTTGAGCGAAGCAGACAGAATGGCGGTATTATCCAGACTGGTTGATCAGGATGAGTTACCCCGTTTTAATCAGGGTGAACTGTCTGAAGCGACTATCAGTGTGATTCAGGTTTTTGATGTGGTATTGCGCTTACGCAGTGAAATCAGTCCGAAACTGTTTAATCAATATGTCATTTCTATGACTCACACTGCCAGCCATGTGATGGAAGTCATGTTCCTGTGTAAATTATCCGGACTGCTGGGTAAAGATAAAGACGGTAAGCCTTATTGTTATATTACCGTATCGCCTTTATTTGAAACGGTCGAAGATCTGGAACATATCGAACCCGTGATGTCAGCGCTGTTTGATAATACTATTTATACCAAATACCTCCAGTCTGCGGGTAATCTTCAGGAAGTCATGCTGGGCTATTCCGACTCCTGTAAGGATGGCGGTATTTTAGCCTCCAGCTGGAACCTTTATGGTGCACAACGGCGTATCACTGAACTGGCCAAAGAAAAGGGAATTGATATTCGTCTGTTTCATGGTCGCGGCGGTACCATTGGTCGCGGCGGCGGTCCAACTCATGAAGCCATTATGGCTCAGCCCTTTGGTTCAGTTCATGGCCAGATAAAATTTACTGAACAGGGTGAAGTTCTGTCTAATAAATACAGTAATAGCGAAACCGCTGTGTTTGAACTCATTATGGGTATCAGTGGTCTGATGAAATCCAGCAGCTGTCTGGTCAAATCAGAGCGGGATGACAATCCGGACTATCTGGAGACAATGACTCAACTGACTAAAACTGGTGAGCATCAGTACCGGACATTAACTGATAATACGCCGGGATTTCTGGATTATTTTTATGAAGCCACACCGGTGAGTGAAATTGGTCTGATGAATATCGGCTCACGGCCATCTCACCGAAAAAGCGGTGATCGTTCAAAATCTTCGG
>DAOVUK010000096.1 GCA_030632625.1 Gammaproteobacteria bacterium | reverse complement strand
AGCAGGGCTTCAAGCAGATAATTTAAAATATTAACCAGCCAGCGCCTGCCTTCAGGTTGCTGTTCGAATTCACGCAGTATCAGCTCGCGCTGTGCAATTGACAGATCAGTAAAAGCAGCACCGTTGTTATTACTTTTCTGCTGTGAAAAAGTCTGTAACAAACGAGTGCCTGACAGAATGAATTCAATATCATTCTGATCAGTGACCGGATTGCTTAAATAATCGTGCAGATAGGTCAAGGCATTGATTTCGACCGAACCCGGTGCATCCACCTCAGAGGGGAATAAATGGTTCTGAACGGCTGCTATTGTGACCCAGTCTGCTTGTTTAAAGCTGTTTATGAGTGAAGAACTTAACGCAGTTTGTGTGCCTGTCTGAGGTATAACCGCAGAAGCCGTCAATGGTGTAAAAGCAGGTGTTGAAACGGCGGCTAAAGTGCAGCCGCTACGGAGAATAAAGGCTCTTCTATCCATTTAAGATCTCCAGGTTACTTTTTTGTTTATCATAAGAGACTAATGATTGCTACTGATGGCGCTGATATCATTGCCTGGAGCATCTTGTAAATTACCCAGCAGATGCCATTGCATTTGCCGGGGGGCAATATAACCCAGACGTTTATTAATTTCATCCCGTTCGAAAGTTAAAATAACCGTTCCAGGAACCCCGAAGCTGCCATACAGCATTTTTACATCGGCAGTGGTTTCAATATCAGCATTGATAGCAATATAATTGTCATTAATAATTTTAATGACTTCTGGATCCTGGTAGGTGACCGCTTTCATTTTTTTGCAAAACTGACACCATTGAGCACTGATATCAAGCAGCACCAGCTTGTTTTGTTCTGCAGCTAAAGCAAAGGTTTCATTGGACCATTCATGCCACTGTATGCTAATACCAGCAGAGACAGCATCTGCGTCTTTGTTTTCGGCAAAGGATTGCAGCGAGAACATAGAAATAACAATTAATAGTGTTAAGCGAAACATAAATTTCATTGAACTACCTGTGAGTTTCAAAAGGTATAAGCGTATTATAAAAAGATAATTCCATCAATAATATAGACCCTGCAGGTAATGAAAAAATTTCACTCAAGTTATTTATTTCGCTTCAACTGAAGCAACAATACGTTGATAGCTGTCCAGTCGTTGTTTGCTGATTCTACCTTCTTTGAGGGCTTTAAGCAGACCGCAATTGGGTTCATTGAGGTGTTTACAGTCTCTGAAATGACAGTATTGAGTTTGTCGGTGCAATTCAATAAAGCCGTGAATAACATCTTCTTTATTAATTGCCCATAAACCAAATTCCCGAACGCCGGGTGAGTCAATGAGACTGGCATGTTTAACAAAGTTTGCCTGCTGCTGGCTCTTTATCCGCTGATGGCTCTTTATATGATAGAGGCGTGACACGCTGGTGGTATGTGTACCTTTGCTGGTTGCCAGAGAGACTTCCCCTTCTTTGATGTTGGCATCCGGTAACAAGGCATTGATCAGTGAAGATTTGCCGACACCCGACTGGCCGACAAAAACACTGACTTTGCCTTCGAGCTGCTTGAGCAGGGTATCCATGCCATGCTGACTTTTTGCACTGGTATAGATAATAGGGTAGTCAATATCCTGATAAATTTTAAGACGTTTTTGCAGAACTTCTCGTTGTTCATCAGCAAGAGTATCCACCTTGTTAAGCACCAAAACAGGCTGAATATGGGACAATTCAGCCGCGACAAGATAACGATCGATCAAGCCTTCATTCAGCTCCGGAACAGGGGATGTGACGATGAGAAGTTGATCAATATTGGCTGCAACCGGTTTCATCTGCCCGGTAAAGTCAGGACGGGCGAGCACTGTTTTACGTGGTTCCAGTGCAGTGACAACGCCCTGTATCTGTGCTTCATGGTGAATATCATTGAGTTTCTGCCAGACAATTTTGTCACCACAGACAATGGTATCGATATTCTGTCGCAGAGCACAACGAATAATGAGACCTGTCTGCTCATCTTCGATATCAAGAGTGGCACCAAAATGACTGACAATCGTGCCGCGATGATGGATCTCATCAAGCTGATTAAATTCGTCAGTGAGTTTTTTCTGCTTATTATTTGCTCTGGCTAAACGTTCATCCTGTATTTTCTGGATGCGCCATTGCTGTCTTCGATTCAGCTTACGTTTTGCCATAGAGCCCTGTTTCTGGATAGCTAAGCATTTGAATGATTAGAGTTTGTAAAAATTAGTATTCAAATATTCAACAACATCCTCAACCTGATCTTCCGGCCAGGCGACACCAACAGTTGTTTTACAGCGAGTGACCTGGTTTCTCAGACCGTTAATAGAAGTAACGCGACGGTCAGGGCGGGTATAAATCAGGTCGGGATTGCCGCCCATTAAAGAGGTGTGACAAGATTGACAATTGGCATCATGCAGATCTTTACCATGTGCCGGGTTGGCAGCAAAAGTTGTCTGACTCAGCAATAAACAAAAGGGCAGAAAAAATAACGTCTTATATTGTAAAATCTTATGCTGTAAGTTCATTTGAGTTCCTTTAAGTTCGGTTTAAGTGGGCAATTCTAACAGATGCCGGCGGATGAGAATCATAATAAGCTGAATGCAGCGGATCTGGTGTTAAGGTATTGGCATTTTCTTTGTAAAGCTTGACCAGCGCTTCAATTAATTTGTTTGCATCAGCTTGTTCCGCAGCAAAATCATCTGCTTCGAATTCGTGCTTACGGCTTATCATAGCGCTAATAGGGCTAAGAAAAAAGGTAAATGCCGGAGAAGCGATGCTGAATAAGACCAGAGCGGCATAAATAGACGGTGTTGTCATGCCTAAACCATTATAAAACCATTGCTGCTGCATCAGCCAGCCAAGCATTGCAAATCCGGCAAAAGTGATAAAGGTCATGGATATAAGTCGCTTAACAATGTGTTTTTTCTTAAAATGGCCCAGTTCATGGGCTAAAACAGCTTCGACTTCTTCTTCATCCAGAGAATCCAGCAGATTATCAAAGAAAACAATTTGCTTATTATTGCCCAGACCGGTGAAATAGGCATTGCCATGACTGGAACGCTTAGAACCATCCATTACCAGAATGCCTTTACTCAGAAAACCGCAGCGGATCATCAATTGCTCGATGCGTTTTTTAAGGGATTCATCCTCAAGTTCAGTGAATTTATTAAAAATGGGCGCTATAAATGCCGGATAAGCCCACATCATTAAAAAGCCGAAAGCCATCCATACCGCCCAGGCATATACCCACCAGAATTCGCCGGCACTACTCATCAGCCATAGTATGACCATGATAAGTGGAATGCCGATAACCAGTCCCAACATAGACTGTTTGATTAAATCAATAAACCAGACCTTTAATGTCGTTCGGTTAAAGCCGAATTTTTCTTCCAGAACAAAGGTATTATAAAGTCCCAGGGGCATATCAATTATTGAAGAAATAAAGCCCATAAGCAGAATAAAAATAACACCAGCGTAAAGCGGATTGAGTTGATAAGTACGCACAAATTGATCCAGCAATTCAAGACCACCGCCAAGAGTCCAGATAAACAGCAGAGTCGTTCCAAGCAGCAGTTCAAAATTACCGAGTTTTTCTTTGGCAATGGTATAGTCTGCTGCTTTTTGATGCTCGTCTAAGGTGATTTTTTTAGAAAAAGCTTCGGGTGTTTTATCCCGATGTTGTTTAACATGCTTAATTTGTCGTATGGACAACCAGAAATGGGTGAACACAGACAGGCAAACCATAAAAATAAAAATTGTACTGAAAAGCGGCATAGTATTCCATTCACTAATGATTAAAAAGAGCCTGAAACAGGCTGGCAAAGTATATTAATAATGTATTATTGATTATAATTATACCTTAGGAGCCTGTCCATTCATAAATAAGCATGAAAAAGACTCCGGTACTGACTTCTGATATAAATTAAAGAGAAACGAACAACAAATGACACAAGACCAACGTAACCTTGTCTGGGTTGATCTGGAAATGACCGGACTTGAGCCGCAAACCGATAGAATTATTGAAATTGCCACCATTGTCACTGATGCAGAATTGAATATTCTGGCAGAAGGGCCTGTTTTAGCTATTCATCAATCCGATGAAACAATGGCAAAAATGGATGAATGGAACACTTCTCATCATGGCCAGTCGGGTTTAACTGAAAGAGTAAAAAACAGCACCATAAGCGAAACGGATGCCATTGCGAAAACAATTGAGTTTTTGAGTCAATATGTCGGCAAGGGCGTATCACCCATGTGTGGTAATAGTATCTGTCAGGATCGCCGCTTTATGGCCCGCTGGATGCCTGAACTGGAAGAATATTTCCACTATCGTAATTTTGATGTCAGCACCCTGAAAGAACTGGCAAAACGCTGGTATCCGGATGTTATGGATGGATTTGAAAAGAAGGGGGCTCATCTGGCATTAGATGATATTCGCGAATCGATTGCAGAAATGCTTTATTATCGACAAACCATTCTAAAATAAATATTACATTAGTTGTACTAATTCAAGCTTAATATCATCTGAGCATATTGCCGCTCAGTGGGGATTGCAGACTGTGAGTAAAAATATGCTTTTCGACCCCAAAAACCAAACTCAGTTGTCTCTTTATTTGGTCGGTTTTGACAAATCAGCCATTATCTTTTCATCCTTTTCATTAAAATTAGCCATTAAATTTAAAAAAATCGCTAATTCACTGGCATCTATGCTGAAAAAATAACTGGGAATGGCAACTGGAAATTAAGCCCTGGAATGCTCTATCCCTCAAATACTGCAAATAAGGTCACAAGACCAAATAGCGGGTAAAACTATTAATTACAATAATAAATGTTCTCTTTTAAAGTTGCACTTCTTTAATAAAGTTTAAAACATTAATCCATGTTGCTGATTGAAAGATCACTTTACTTTAAATTATTATAGGATATCTACAATGAAAATTACCGTAAAACCTACATTTTATGTGGGACTTTTCTGTATGACTATAGGTCAAAAGATCGTACCAGTGATCGTGTTGATGACAGACAAGATAGACGTCGTTTTTAATGGGTACGAATACAGATGATTGCTTTTTTGTAGGAGCGACTTCATTCCCATTCCCCCTGCAAAACAAGCTATTTGAAGTATAACACTCCGGTTAAAAAGATCACCATGCACTATAGATTAAGTACGTCACGTTATTTTATTTAAACAAAGATGATGAATTGTTATTTTAGGCTGAATATTTGTCTTTTTAGCTCAAGTTAGTTTCAATAAAGTGAATGAACTGGTAAGACTTTCTTGTCCATGTTATAAACCACCTATTCTAAAATTTCTAACTTAATTTAATTGAAAGGTAAGCATAATGAAAATCAATAAATTATCAGCAATACTTCTCTCCGTTTTATCATTTTTTATGCTGTCAGGCTTTTTGGGGATTGGTGATGACCAAACTCCAAAAGAAGAACGCAAAGAAATTCTTAATATGCGTCAAAGTACTTTAAATGACTTGTATAAAGAAGTACCCGGTGCAAAAAAACTGATTCAAAATTCAATTGGCTATGCCGTATTCAGTAATGTTGGTATTAACTTATTAGTGGTTTCTACTGCAAATGGCAGTGGTGTTGCTCATAGTAAAAAATCTGGAAAAGATACCTATATGAAGATGTTTTCCGCAGGTGTCGGCATTGGTGCTGGTGTTAAAGATTTCCGGGGTGTCTTTATTTTTTCGACACAGAAAGCCTTTAATGACTTCGTAAATAAAGGCTGGCAAGCCAGTTCTCAGGCTGATGCAGCTGCTAAATCGGATAAAAAAGGTGATGCAGTGGCTGCGGCAATTGATGTGGGCCCTGGTATTAAACTCTTTCAGTTGACAGAAGCTGGGTTGGCGTTACAGGCAACGATTCAGGGAACAAAATACTGGAAAGATGAAGACTTAAATTAATACTATATATCATCAATATATCAATATTAGGAAACAAGAATGAGCAACTTGCAAGATTCAGCATCTAACAATGAACGAATTGAAAAAAGTGTTATCAATCTCACGATAAAACTAGGGGTATTACTCTTACTTTACATCTGGTGTTTTAATATTATCAAACCTTTCATTGTTCCTGTCGTATGGGCTGTTGTTATTGCTGTTTCCTTATATCCGCTTTATCTTATGATGCTCGGCAAATTGGGAGGACGTAAAGGTGTTACAGGAACTGTATTTACACTTATTATTTTATCACTCTTAATTATTCCTGTGGTAATGCTTTCAGGATCGATGATTGATGGCGTACAAAGTATCTCACAAGCATTAGATAATGGCACATTCTCAGTACCTGCACCCTCTGATAATGTTAAAGAATGGCCGGTTATTGGTGAAAAAATTCATGCCGCCTGGCTGTTGGCTTCAGTCAATATTGATGAAGCGATTTTAAAATTTACACCGCAACTAAAAACCATCGGCAGCACTGTATTTTCAGCTGTTTTAGGCGGAGGTGCAGGTGTTTTACAATTTGTTATTTCCATTATTATTGCCGGTGTATTAATGGTTAATGCTGAAGGTAGTATCAAAGCAGTACAAAACTTATTTTTAAAGTTATCACCAAACTTTGGTGATGAGTTTGTGAAAATGTCAGGTGCGACCATTCGCAGTGTTGCCCAGGGTGTAATTGGTATTGGTATTGTCCAGGCATCATTTGTCGGACTTGGTTTTTGGGCTGTTGATGTACCGGGAGCTGGATTGTGGGCATTGCTGGTATTGATACTTTCAATTGCACAATTACCCCCATTTATTGTCATTCTACCAGTGATTGCCTATGTCTTTTCACAAGATGATACTTCAACGCTCACATTGGTTTTATTTACTGCATGGAGCTCATTTGGTGCCATTCTTGATGGTATTTTAAAACCATTTGTTATGGGGCGTGGTGTTGATGTGCCTATGTTAGTAATTTTACTCGGAGCTATCGGTGGTATGATAATGTCAGGTATTTTGGGTTTATTTATTGGTGCAATTGTTCTGGCTCTGGGTTACATTCTGTATACTCATTGGCTGGATTTACCTGAAGAAACACCAAAGGTCTGAGCTTAATGAGCTGCCAAATTGTATGTAAAGGGCT
Organism: Gammaproteobacteria bacterium; assembly: GCA_030632625.1. Classification (GTDB taxonomy): domain Bacteria; phylum Pseudomonadota; class Gammaproteobacteria; order GRL18; family GRL18; genus GRL18. Next base: position 1,742 of record DAOVUK010000096.1, on the reverse strand, counting down.
GTATCATTAGCCCTTTAGCAACATAAATATGTATTGAAAGTGTCCGTTTATTGTACTGAGTGACTATTTTGTAAGCTCCTAAAGATAGCACTTTTATTATTCGTTAAGTGCGATGGATGCCATTTTCATAGTGCTTTCAAATGATTCTGCGCCCGCAATAAATAAACCATTATGGCAAAACATAGCATCATCAATGCCTGTCACTTCTTTAAGCTCTTTATCGGATAAGCCAGCCCATTGTTTAGGCAGCGATTTTCTGTCTTCGAATGAATCTAGTTCAACAGGTACTGTTTGAATTCTCCATTGGCCAGTCTGAGATGGGTAAATCATATATAAAGCCTCTTCAGATAAGGCGTGAACCGTTCTTTTCCACGGGGTATATTTTTCTAAAACAATCACTCTGGGGTCTTCTGCATTATCAATAGCTTTAGCCACAATTTCTTTCGCACTAATGCCACCGTTAGCCGATGCAATGAATCGTGTTAAAACGCGCGATGCAAAATCAACTGCTTCATCAAAACATGTATCAAAGTGACTATCTTCTTGCCAAGTCGGGTTAAACATTGAAATAGTTTGACTAAGGCTAATACCTTTAGAAACACCATCGACATGACCACAATCGATGGCATCAATCATTGATACTAGACCAGCATCAACAGCATTTGCTACGTCTTGGTTACCTTGGCATATTTCTAAGCCATATTTCTGCCAAATTAAACCAAACGAGGAATAGGGAATACCATTTTCGCGCTCACCTGCACCACCACGTTGATGATGATCAAAACGGTCTGTATCCGAGTCATATTCACCGCCTACATCAATCACAATATCTGCCTTGGCGATAAGCTCTAAATCACGTGTGCGAACGAGCTTAAAAGAAGGGAATATGCTCTTAAATGCAGCTATACTGAAAACATCATCTGCATGAAAATTACCGTTGTGAGTTGCTATAGTTTTATCGTTCATTTATTTTGTGTCATGTTAAAAAGGGATAATAAGGTGTCGCTAGTTAAACTTTAATGTTTTGGAAATATTTAATAAGAAAAAATTTTATGGCGGATTATATACGAAGACAGCTAACAAAAATAGCTGATTTTTAATAACTAAAATATCAAACATTATGCAGAGCTAAGCGGAATTTTTGATTGGCGTTTTGTGCCAAACAGTAATTATCCGCTTGAGCAACTTGATATGTGTTGCAGCTTAAAGAGAAACAACTTTATTTGCACAAGGGCCTTTTTGACCTTGGCCAACTTCAAACTCTACTGCTTGACCCTCATTTAGTGTTGCAAAGGCGCCACCACTTTGGATTTCTGAATGGTGAACAAAAAGATCTGCACTGCCATCTTCGGGGGTAATGAAACCAAAACCTTTATCAGGGTTGAACCACTTAACTGTACCTTTACTCATTTTTTTACTCATATTATTGGTGAATGATATTAATTTTATCTTCGAATTCACCGGTTCGAACATAAAGTGACAGGTTTCGACAAATACACATAACAAATCGATAAAAGTCATTGTAGCAGAGTTATGACATTAATTAATGTAGTTTTTTCATTATCTTTATAAGAAAAACAGCTTTATCAAGTTTAAGGTGTTATAAGATTTTGAATTCATGACCTATAGTACTAATTTACTGGTAGGGCTATTTTTGTTTCTATTTCCAGATAGATACATAAACAATTACAGAAAATATGCCTGTAATTTCCACACGAAGTTAAAATTTCTACATTAGAGTT
>DAOVUK010000456.1 GCA_030632625.1 Gammaproteobacteria bacterium | reverse complement strand
TTAAATGAGGAGGCAATGCCATCCATTGCAGCATGTGTTGCAACAACCGGTCTTGCCATGGCCATAGCTTCCAGAACTTTATTCTGAATGCCTCGGGCAATTCTCAGTGGCGCGGTCACCAAATCAGCAAAGGCAATATAGGGGCGGATATCATTTACGCCGCCGATAACAAAAATTCCTTCTTTTTCTGCAAGACGTTTAATTTTTTCAGAGGGTCTTGAGCCGACAATATAGAAACAGGCATCTGGACATTTTTCTTTCAACATTGGAAAAATTGTTTCAGCAAACCAGAGCACCGCTTCCTGATTGGCCCAATAATCCATTGCGCCAGTAAAAACCATTATCTGTGTATTATTTCCATGAGTCACATAAGGATTTTCTAATTCTATTGCCGGTGAAAAATAAGTTGTGTCTACGCCATTACTATAGTAAGTAATTTTATCCTGTAGCGCTTCATTAGAGACTGCCGCTAACTGTTTAAATAAGTTGGCTTCATTTTTACTGACAAAGAGAGAGCAGTCAAATTCATCAGCAATCTGTTTTTCAAATTTAAGCAGCTGTCTGGCCTCTCTGGCATACACCCATTTCATTAGTCCGGTATGTTTTTCGCTGTATTGCTTCCATTTTTCAGAGTCCACATCAACAAAATCAATCACTTTTAATTCAGCATTGCTAATTGTCCGGATGTATTGCGCCATGGGTGATGAATAAACCAGATGCTTTTTTATTGCTTTAGATGTCACTATGTCATTTACCCAGGTCTGCATTTGCCTATTTTTATAATAGGGAATACTCAATGCCTGGTTGGTGAAAAAAGCACTTAAACTGGCGAGTTTTCTTTGCCTGGGATTGATTTCAATCAGACAGGCTTCTTTACAATATTCTTCAACTTTGCTGATATATTTTTTATCCACGGGATCATCTATAAATGCACCCAGATAGACATCAAAAGTTTTACTTAAAAACTTTAATAAATTAAACGAGCGTATTTTATCCCCTTTATTAGGGGGATACGGTATTCTGTGGACAAGTAATAATATTGACTCTCTACCTGTTGATGACTTTTTATCCGCTAAAGGCTCCTTCACCCCAAATCCCTCGACAGAATTGGTCCGAGTATTTGGCTGAGTTTAAGCGGCAGTTTACGCCAGATAGATATAAATCGCTGATATTTGGGGTTTAGAGGATTGATATCAGGTATTGCTTTTGCTTTAACCAGATAAAATTCATAAAAAAGTGGTTTGGGTGCAAATCCCCAGTTCTTTTTAAAACTATAAGATCCTGTTCCCTCTTTACTTCGGCCATAATCAAAGGAGGTCATACCTTGTTTAACACTATGCTGCATCAGGGCCCAATACATAAAATCATTGCCTTTTAAAGAACGGGCGGCTGAAGTTCCACCGCCGTAATAGGGAATGACTTCATTTTTATAATAAAAACTTAAGACACTGGCCACCAGCTGATTTTCTTTGGTGACGGTCAAGACATCAACCTGATCACCAAAAACATCAATCAGAGATGCAAACAGCTTTTTTGAAAACACGGGTGTGCCCAGGTTTCTGACACTTTCTGAATAAGCCTGATAAAATTGGTTAATATTCTTACCAATATCATATTTCAGACCAGCTTTAATCCCTTTTCTGACCATGGCACGTTGTTTTCTGGGAATTGCTTTTAGATTATCATCATCGTTATCAGCCAGTTCTTTTTTAAAATAGACGTAGAGTTCTTTATTAGGCCAGTCAGGGTATTGTTGTTCAATATTACGGATTTCCAGATGATCAACAGTAAGTTCTTCAGCCAGTCGACAGGCTTCGTCGGTAATCAATTGTTTGATTTCATCGTTGTCAGAAAGGACACCGCCATAAACGGCAAAGGGTGTGGAAATTAAGGCATTGCCAAAAAACAGGCTTTTTATATGACCCAGAGGTAGAACACCGACAATTTGCTCATTCTGCAAGGCATAAAGGTAATAACATTTGTGTCGAAATGATTTATTGAGCACTTGTTTCCACCCGTAAAGATGAAAAAAAGTAGCCTCTGAGTGTTGATTTACATAGGCATCCCAGAGTTCTTTGTCATTGTCTGTTGCTTGTTTGATTATTATTTTGTTCAAGCTTGGTCCATAATTGATAAGTTAGTTAATGTTCATCCGTTTATTGCCTTTTTAGGCGAATCCCTTTATGGGTCACGCAGTGATTGTCGCCCCTACACAAAAAAATCAGACCACAATTCAAAGGTTATTAAATCCTGAATTATAGGCGAATCCCTTTATGGGTCACGCAGTGATTGTCGCCCCTACACAAAAAAATCAGGCCACAATTCAAAGGTTATTAAATCCTGAATTGTAGGGGCGAATTCATTCGCCTTATTGAATGAATGGACACTCGTAAAATGTAAATTATATCCTATGCGCAGTGATTCTATTGTAGGAAGATGATTATATTAGTCGAGTAATTATATTAAACTTGATCCAAAAATATCTTATCCATTCTGTCCCATTGAAAATCTGATAATAATTGTTTAAGACGGGGCTGCATTTTATTGAGATTTAAATAATGACGAAAACGTGATTTAAGGCTGATGCCTGTTTGTCTGGGTTGTTCGGGATCGATTTCCCAGGGGTGAAAATAAAAAATAGTGGGCTGCTGCTCGTTTTGATTAACCCGATTGATATTCCATTTTGAAAAGCTATAGGGGAAAAACCGAAAAAATCCGCCGCCGCCTGCAGGGATATTTTTTGAGCCGATTTTTGAGGTAGTGATTGGTATTTCCAGCAAGCCGTTTTCGCAGCGATAGGCAAATCGAGGGGCATCGGGAATACCGTACAAATCATGTTTGACTGGATAAACACTGGAACTGTATTGATGGCCCGCTTCCAGTAATTCATCATGCGCCCATAAGTTTTGAGTACTGATTGAATAGCTGGGGGCACGATAACCTGATATTTTTTTGCCGCTGATATCTTCCAGTAATTTTTTTGCCCGATCGATATCATCCCGAAAAACTGCTCTGCTTTGTAATGTTGCTCTTTGATGGGCATAGCCATGACTGGCGAGTTCGTGTCCCTGATCAACAATCGCTT
>DAOVUK010000178.1 GCA_030632625.1 Gammaproteobacteria bacterium | reverse complement strand
TAACATTATAATTTTCACATATTCGAAATAATTGTCAAGAAAGACGTGCGTACTATTTTCATCCACAAGGCAACTTCGAATAAAAGATCTTCAATTATTGAATTTTCTGTTTATACTATTCGCTTTAGAGAAAATTACCCGACATAACCGAGGGTGAAACCGGTGGGTCACAGACCAGTTTACCGGTCAGCATAGCAATATTTTTTTCTGTAAACAGACGATTTATATAATAAAAATAATTAAGCCCATAGACATATTGATCGCCGTCCGCCGTAGTTCGATTCACTCGAAACTGCTGATCACTGTCAACAAAGTAATACAGCACTTTTTGTTTCTGAGGATCGCCTTTTAAAGACGTCAGCTGCAAAGCTTTTAAATAGCTCAGGTTGCGTGTAACAGCCTGACCTTTATGATAAAAATTTTCAGTTGATGGCTCACCGATAATGGAGCTGACCTGCTGACGAATATCCTCAGGGATCCTGAGCATCAGCTCGTTCTGTTCATCCAGGCCGTAATGGTGGACTTTTAAACCTTTTCCAGAATATTCCTCAGCTAACTCAATATCTTTGTCATCATTTTTTTAACGGGTGAGGCTGATTGAAGTGAGTTAGGATAGAAAATTCGCTGACACATTTCAAGTGATAAGAAAATATTTATGGTTTCAGCCTCCTTGAGAGGCTGAATCAGGCTGATCCATTGAAACCCACTAGCCACACTAATAGTTATCCGCAGGCTGATAGTGGATATCCCAGCAAAAGACTATGAAAATACTTAGGGTATTTTTTTATTTCCAGCCTATGATTAAATCTATAAGCCTAATAATCTTATAAGCCACGATTTGTTGTCCTCATCTGCAGTACAACAATACTTCTATTTTGTTTAATTGAGGGACTAGAAAAATGTCAAAAAAAGAAACGGTATCTGTTAAGCAACAGGAAAAAAATACGAATATTAGTCGTCGTGATGTGCTATTGGGTATAGGTGCTGTAACTGCAGCCTATGCAGGTTCTGCCTCTGCTGCTATGAAGGGACACGATCACAGTAAGCATGCAACACAATTAGTAGGGTTGATGGATGCAGTCAATAGCTGTATTGATAAAGGTCGGCGCTGTACTTCACATTGTATGGTAAGTTTCACGGAGGGTGATACAGAACTGGCGGACTGTGCCAGCAAGGTGCAGGAAATGCAGGCTGTTTGCGGTGGTTTTGCTTATCTTGTGGCATCAAATTCGAGTTACACTAAAGACTATTCACGGGTATGTGAACAAGTATGCAGAGACTGTGCAAAAGAATGCAGAAAACATGAAAAACACATTGAGTGTGAAGCATGTGCCACAGCCTGTGACAATATTATTGATGCAATCAAACTCAGCCTTTCCTAGAAGCCTGCGAAGCCCAACAGATGAGCCTGATTAGATGGTTATTGTTGGGCTTCGCAAGCTCATCGCCAAGCTACTTCTTAATCGTCAAGTCACGAAACTTCCTAATAGCCCTGAACTATTAGAGTATTTTGCTAAAGCAGGGAATCATTCAACAAGGCCGGCAGTGCGTCTCTCTCAACTCTATGATGAACCAAACAAATTTCCTACTTTCTTCCAAATAGCAAATAAGTTAAAATGCTGCTTCTGTTAAAGAAGGTTAAGCCCCCGTAGCTCAGCTGGATAGAGCGACCCCCTCCTAAGGGGTAGGCCGGACGTTCGAATCGTCTCGGGGGCACCACACAAAAATCACTATTAAATCAATCATATATATTATAGAAAAGTTCATTTCCAGACTTTTAATAATCCCAAAATAGGCAAGAGATCAAATAATGCTGAAAATATTTGTCAACCATTTTAAAACAATACACTTTCAGGAAACTGCCGTTATTCTATTTTTTATGACCTTTTTATTGACTTTGTCAGGCTGTTCACCACATCCCGGCGCAGGGAAATGGCAAGCTGACGGCAAAAATTCACATCATATCGCTACAATTAATATTATCTTTCAAGGGACTGCTGATTTTTACACTGATGGCAAAGAAGAGTCTATTCGTCGCTGCTTCTGGTCTGCTGCTGGTGAGCACACGATGCAAATGCAATGTGTTCACTCTGATAATTCAGATAAGAAAGTGACCTATGAATTTATGGTCACTGAAAAAGGCCATGCAAAATTAAGTCAGAATGAACAACTCATTGGACAATTCACTTTACAGGCACCAGAAAAAGAAGCTTCATTCTGGTAATTCTTCTCATACTACCGTAGAGAAGTTGCATGCAACGTCTCTACACAAAACAAGCAATATTATTATTTTAATCCCTATAAAAAACGAGTTTTCTATGCATAAAAATTTACTTTTCTCTTTTGTAAGCCTTATCTCATTGCTGTTTATTCTGGCCAGCAGCGTTGAGGCCAAACGCTTTGGCGGCGGTGCTTCTTTTGGCGGCAAAAGATCTTACAGCTCGCCATTTAAGCAAAAAACAACTCAGCAAAAATCTTTTTCTCAGCAAAAAGCATCCGCAGCCAACCAGCAGCGCAAGCAACAACTGTCCAGTCGTGGTGGCCTTATGGGAATGCTGGGTGGTCTGGCATTAGGCGGCCTGTTAGGCGCTCTCTTTTTTGGCGGGGCATTTGAAAACATTAATTTCTTTGACATTTTAATTATCGGAGGCATTATCTGGGCAGTAATATGGTTTATGAAGCGTAAGATGCCCACCCCGCAGGCAAAACCTGCAGCAGCGGGTGTTTATAATGCAGATATAGAGCCTCAGGCTGAAGACAGTTATTTTGAAAAGCACACAACTCAGAAGCAGTTTGAGCTGCACTCAGACAAGATGGATGCCAGTTTCTCTGATGATTTTGCAGCTGGACAGAGCTCATCATCGAAGCAGACTCACCAGAAAAATAGCAAAGACAGTAGTTTTGCAGAGAGCTTTGGTATGAACTTTGGTCAATCTCAAAATACCCAACAGGCGACACAGCCAAATGAGATTATTTTACCTCAATGGTTTCATCAGCAAGAGTTTCTTGACGGTGCACGTTCTGCCTATACTCTTTTGCAGCAAGCCTGGGATAAGGGTGATTTGCAAGCAATAAAAGGCTTAACAACCGAGGCAATTTTTAATGAAATATCACATCAGCTGGCAGCAGAGCCGTCACAGGGTACAACCCGCATTGTCCAGCTTGATGCGAAACTCCTTGATTTCAATGAACTCGATCAGCATAGTGAAGCCTCTGTGTTATTTGATGCCCTGTTAGATGAGGCTGATTCTGATGAAGACATTTCTGGCCCCAGCGATACTCAGGGACGTGCAGCACAGGTAAGAGAATTATGGCACTTTGTCAGGAAAAATAACAGTGCTGAACCCACCTGGTATTTAGATGGTCTGCAGCAGCTGGAATAACATTCTAAAAAAAACATTAGAAAATCAATATATTATAACTAACAACTTGTTGAAAATTATAGTAATTACCCTATTGAATATAGGCGAATTATCCTGTTAGAATGCCTGCAATGATTTTAATAATTCACAATTAAGCTGAATTATTTATGAGTTAATTTTTATTTATTATAAATTAAGGTTTTTTATAAACCACAAGAGGGGACTTACTATGAATTTACTTGGAAAAATCTGCATTAACTGCACTGCTGCTGCAGTTGTTCTAATCTCATTAATTACAGCAATCACACTCGTCTGGGTATCAGTTGTTTAATAATTTGCTATAACCATCAAACCTGTCTTCCCAATCAGCACGACACTTAAAGTGTTGCGTAGTTATTGGGGTGAAGGGTTCTTCTACTCCTATTACTACCCTCCTCTGCAAATATTGCAGTCAATCCCGCATTATTTTATCTGAGTCATTTGTTTTTTAAAAAAGCTGTGCTAAGTTATTAAATATGCATAGATTTTCTCCATCCATTCTCATATTAATTATTTCTTTTGCCAGCATTGCAGAATGGCTTAATGCCCAGCAAAATTACATCCTTTATTCCGAAAAAAAAATAGCTCAAATTGAACAAAATTATGGCAAAGAAGTACTTGATCGCTTTCTCAACTGGAAAAAATTTGTCACTGAAAATCAGGATAAATCAGAAACTGAAAAATTAAAGTTAACCAATGATTTTTTTAATGATCAACTGCAATGGGTTTCAGATAAGAAACTATGGAAACAAAAAGATTACTGGGCAACCCCCATAGAAACCCTGCTAAAAAGTGCCGGAGATTGTGAAGATTTCACCATCATCAAGTATTTCACCCTGATCTCTCTGGGTGTACCCATTGATCATCTAAAACTAACCTACGTTAAAGCCTTAAAGTTAAATCAGGCCCACATGGTATTGACCTATAGTAAAACCAGACGCGCTGTGCCATTGGTACTTGATAATATCAATAAAAAAATTCTACCCGCATCCAAACGTAAAGATTTAAAACCCGTTTACAGTTTTAATGGTGAAGGCATGTGGATACAAAAACAGAAAAATCTTGGTAAAAGGGTTGGTAACAGCTCCCGAATCCGCTTATGGACTGAACTGACTAATCGAATGAACAAAGAATTGTTATAAAAGGAAAATAGTTTCATGACATTATTTAAACAAATAATCATTATGATCGGTGTTATTTTTATAACACTCTTTGTCAGTACTTTTTTTGTCAGTGCTGAAAACATCCGTGATTATCTCAATGAGCAATTATCTTCTCATGCACAGGATGCAGCTACCTCACTGGGCATTGCTTTAACCTCTGAAATAAGTAATAACGATATTGCCACATTAGAAGTTTATACCAATGCAATGTTTGATAGTGGTTACTATAAAGAAATCATTATTAAAGATATTGACAATAAAGTACTTTTTGAAAAAAAACGTCCTTTAGTTATTAATAACGTACCTGCATGGTTTGTTAATTTATTTCCATTACAGGCCCCCTTTCAGGAAGCCATAGTAGAAAATGGCTGGCAAACTGTCGGCACCATCAGTATACAAAGCTATCCGGGCTTTGCTTATGAACAATTATGGAAAAATACACTCAATACCTTACAGGTCTATATTTTAGTCATGTTTGTTATTCTGCTTATTACCGCCTTTGCACTAAATTTTTTATTAAAACCGCTGATGGCTATCCGGGAACAGGCTAATGCTATTTGTAATCGAGAATTTCCAACCATCAATATCAAACCAAAAACTATAGAATTCCTGCAAGTTGTTACCGCTTTAAATATAATGTCTGATAAATTGAAAAATATTTTTTCAGAACAGGCAAAAATGACTGAAGATTTACAAAAACAGGCCTTTCAGGATGAAGTCACCGGCTTATCCAACCGCTCCATTTTTATTAAACAACTCAAATATTTTTGTCAATCAGAAAATGATACTGGAGGCGGCTGTCTGATCATTATGCAGCTCAATGATTTAGTACTGATTAACAAACAATACGGGCACCTCATGGGAAATAACTTATTAACCGAACTGGCTGAATTACTCAACAAGTTCAGTGAAAATTATCCTAATGCATTAGTTGCCCGTTTATCAGGCAGTGAATTTACCTTACTGATAAAATCCATCAGTCCTGATCTCATTCTGGCACTTGGCGATCAATTACAACAAGCACTCTTATCAATTGCCCAAACCCTCCAGCTTGAAGACACCGACATTGCTCATATCGGTATCGTCACCACCCACATTAACCAGGATATGGGAAACTTGTTATCTGAGGCGGATATGGCCTTAAGACTCGCTCAGCAAAAAGGCATTAATGCTTATCATCTTTATGACAATCAGCAAAATAAGGATTTCCAGGTTCATGGCTCAGAAGAATGGAATAAAATTATAATCGAGGCCATTGAAAAAGACTGGTTTCAATTGTATTTTCAAAAAACAGTGGATGCTGGCAACAATACAGTTTTTCAGGAAATTCTGCTCCGACTTAATCATCAGGAACAGCTTATTTCAGCAGGGATCTTTATCCCGATGGCAGAGCATTTACAAATAACCCGCTTTATCGATCGCTGGGTAATAAACCATATTTTGACTCGAATTCAATCCGGAGCGGATTCCATTTATTGCATTAATTTATCACGGGATACATTGCAGGATCCTTCATTTCCAGTCTGGTTACGAGAACAAATAAGTGGCTTATCAAGCAAACATCAGAGTCAGCTAGTCATTGAAGTACCCGAATATAATGTCATTAAAACACTGGCAGAATATAAAAATCTGCTCATGATTATGGAACCTTTTGCCTGCCAGTTTTCAATTGATCACTTTGGAATCGGTTTTGCCTCCATGTCATACTTACGTGATATTAAAATTAACTTTATCAAGGTGCATGGCAGTTATGCATCTAATATCCAGGATAATAATGATATCATCAATTATATGAGACAAATTATTAATACCGCTCATAATCTGGACATTAAAATTATAGCCGAAGGTATTGAAGAAGAAAAAGATCTCCATATCCTGAAAAATATGAAACTGGATTATTTTCAGGGCTATTTCATAGGTAAACCAGAGGCAATAGAACAATAAGGTAAAATATTGAAACGGAAGGAATTACTTTAAATCCGGGGAAATTTATAGATATGAAAACACAATTAAAATAATACAGATTGTTACTTATTCAGGACGGGCTCAGGGTTTAACAATACAATCCTTCAGTTCATTGGCGGTTTGCCCCTGGTAAAGACATCGTTTTATCTGTTCAGCTTCAGCTAACAGTTTTTTTAACTCTGAAATAACTTCTTCCGGTTGAATATTTTTTTCATTAATTTTATTTTCGAGAGTCTGTTTGAGCTGCTCATTTCTTTCTTTTGTT